>DZCT01000021.1:16307-20922 GCA_022736535.1 Desulfatirhabdium butyrativorans
TGCTGGGCATGAATACGCTTGCGGTTGATTCTGCCGAAGCCAAAATGGTGATTGCACAGGAAACATCCCGCTTACAGGCATTGTATGAGGAAAAGGCATATCTGGAAACACGATGGAAAGAATCGGAAGCAAATCTGGCGGGTCGCTATTTTGCAGACCCTGTGCATCGCTTCCTTTCCGATAAAGCAGTCATTGAGGCAGGCTTTGCTTTTGACGAGGCTCAGAAATGGGTATTTATGATGTCTCGGGCATTGGATTACAGACTGAATCAGCGTTTTACAGCCATCGGAGACGACGGAAAGGCATATATCAGTGAAACCGTGTTCAAACTGAGAAACGCCCAAGAACTTGAAAAAATGGTAAGAGCAATCTATAATCATGCCTCGCTGGAAAAAATGGGAGAACGGGCGGGTCAGTCTTTTGTCAAATATTCTTTAAGAGAGCATGTATTCGGACTCAGGCGGGTGGACGGTTCCGGAAATCCGGTTCAATATCCTGATCCGAAAACAGGCAAGATGGTTTCCGCTTTAGACGCTTTCCGATCTTATTTGAAGAACATTGCCTATATTGGCAAGTCCGAGCATCTCACCGGATTTGATGAAGTGGTTCGCGTGTCCTTCAATACCGTCGGCACGAATTTCGAGGAAACTTTCTTTTCGGACGGGCGCTGGAATGAGAAAATCAAATGGATTGCCGTTAAAATCAACGCCTCATCAGCGGCTTACTCCGAAGTCAAGATTTATATCGAGCAGAGCGGTGCCGGTTTTGTCCGGAATAAAACCCGCGGTACAGTTGATCCGTTACATCCTGACCAACTGAAAAATGAAATGACAGGCTATCCCATCCGACAATGGTTCTATGAAAACAATGAATGGAAATCGAGACCCTGCTTCGGTTTTTCCAGCATCAACGCCCGGATTGCAGAAGATACTGATGTGCCGCCGGAGGCATGGCAAAAGGCGGAATTTCACGAACTTTCTCCTGCTGTGAGCAAGTGGACTATAGAAATTCCCACTAAAAAACTCGGTATGCCGGTGGTGAATCTTGATACGGTGTCGGATATTGAAATCTGGTTCTGTAATTACTACATTGCCCGGAATTACAAACGGTCGTCAAAATAAGCCGGATTGATACACCGTAGGGGCAACCCCCTGTGGTTGCTCCTGCTTCCGGTTTTCTGTCATTTTGACCGCTTTTATGTCATTTCGAGCGAAGCGAGAAATCTTCAGACAGAGGGTAAGCACAGGGGCTTACCCCTACATTCTACATTTATGTGTCAGAATCATAATGTGAGGTAATACGATGAGACAAATTTTTTCAGCAATATCTCTTGTTTTGATACTCGCGGGAATTTGCTGCGCGGGTGTTGACAAATCCGGCGTAAAGCCCAGCGTATTGTCTCTGCCTTCGGGACCCGGCTCTATTGAAGGTTTGGGCGAATCTTTTGAACCGCAGTTGAACAGCGGCACCGCAACTTATCCCGTAAAACTGAAAGTCCCTCCGGGACGGGCAGGATTTGCTCCCGATATAACGCTGTCGTACAACAGCGGCGCTGGCAACGGAGCTTTCGGTCTCGGCTGGAAATTGGATATTCCCTACATTCAGCGTCAGACCGACAAAGGCTTGCCTTATTATAGCGACGGTCCCGACGGAGAAGATAACGACCATGACGGTCAGACAGACGAAAGCGATGAATCGGACAGAGTCATTTACGCCGACGGCGAAGAATTGGTCCCTGTTGGCGGCGGCATCTTCCGCTGTGAAAACGAGAGCAGTTTTGTCAAATTTTCACGAACAGAAACAGTCGGTTGGACGGCAACCGCAAAAGACGGGGTAGTATCAGAATTTGGCATTACAGCAGCGGCGCGGATTGAAAATAACAGCAGGGTTTTCAAATGGCTTCTTGAAAAAATGACGGATACCAAGGGGAATCGCATTGATTTTGTCTATAAAAAAATGGATGATACCGCGCAGCAATACTGCACGGAAATTCAGTATAACGACAGCATGAGGATTGTCTTTGACTATGAAAAACGCCCGGACATCATCTGCGACTACCGCCCCCGCTTTGAACTGAAAACAGCCTATCGCTGCACTGCTATCCGTATGTTCGCAGGAGAAGAGTCGGTGCGTTCCTACACATTGACTTATGAAACCACAGACGATGTGCAGCCGCTTTCGCTCCTGAAAAGCCTTACGCAAATCGGCAGCGACGGAACCAGTTCGCTTCCCCCGGCTGAGTTCGGCTATGTAAAATTTGAGGGAAAAAATGCAAAGCCGGTAAATATGCCTACCGCTCCGCAAATAGCAATCGGCGGCAATATTGATCTGATTGACCTCAATGCTGACGGTCTTCCCGATATTCTTGATACTAACGATGTCGGAGGACATGACTATTATCCAAATCTCGGTCCCGACACTGCCGGAACAGTTAAATGGTCAGGAAAAACCGAGATAACAACTCCCAAACTTATGTATCTGAAATCAGACACAACTCAGTTGGCTGATATGAACGGCGATGGACAGACCGACATGCTCGATCTTTCCGGTACAGACAGCATGTACTACAAAAGCAAAAAGAGCAGTTCGGGGATTTCGTGGGAATTGAGCGGTTATATAAATGATGCAGACTTTGACTTCCGAAACAGTGATACGAGGCTCATTGATCTCAACAATGACAAGCTCATTGACGTGATGCGGACAGACAGTTCGGTTGCTTCTGTATGGCTCAATCTGAAAGAAGGCAGATGGAGCAAAGCATTCACACCGGAGTTTTCCTTTACTACGCTTCAATTTACTCAACCGAAAGTACGGCTGGCAGACATGAACGGGGACCGGCTTCAGGATTTGCTGTGGCTTGAAAACGACGCGTGCGCCTATTATCCGGGCATGGGATTCGGCGAGTTCGGCGCGGCAGTGACGATGGAGAATCCGCCTTTTGGTATCATCACGGAAAACAATCTGCTCACAGCCGATGTGAACGGCGACGGACTGAGTGATATGCTGTATGTTCCCGTTCCCGGAGATGTGAAGGTCTGGCTGAATCTCGGTCTTGACTCGGAGAATCACAGCAAAGGGCGTTTTGCGAATCCTTTCAGCGTGCCGGAACCGCTGACCAATTCGACAACTACCTTCCGGCAGTGCGATATGAACGGCAACGGTTCAACCGATATTTTATGGAACACGCCGGCAAGCGGCAGTGAGACATTCGCCTATCTTGATTTTGCCCCGGGGGAACAGCCTTATCAACTGAAAAGTATTACCAACGGCATCGGAAAAACCATCACGATTTCTTATAGTTCCTCGGTGCAAGACATGATTCGGGACCGTGACGCGGGAAGCCCCTGGCCCCAAGTCATTCCCTTTCCGGTATCTGTGGTCGCAAAAGTGGAAGTCAATGACGGACAGAACACTTATACTACTGAATTTTACTACCATGACGGTTACTATGACGGCGAAGAAAAGGAATTTCGGGGCTTTGCCAAAGCTGAGAAACGGGAAATCGGCGACGCGTCTGCACCGAATTTGAAGACAAAGTACCGCTACGAGACAGGCGTGCAAGTGAATGCGCTGAAAGGAAAACCGCTGCTTGTCGAAGCCCTTACCGAAAAAGACGAGATGTTTTTTCAGGAAGTTTACACATGGATGACGCTCAAGCTGATGAGCGGCGCAGGCGGAGACAGCCGAAATGTCACTTTTCCTTATCAGCAGGCAAAAACACTGAATATTCTTGAAAAAGGAAAAGGTACGCCGGTTCAGTTGAAATGGGAATATGTTTATGACAACTACGGAAATATCATCAAACAGACGGAATACGGCAGAACAGACGAAGGCTGGGATGATGAGCGAATCACAGAGACATCTTTCACTTCGGCTTACGATGCGGGCAAGTCAAACTGGATGTTGGATAAGCCCGTTGAAATCAGAATTACAGATGAAAGCGGCGTGTTGGCAGCGAAGAAGCGGAATTACTATGACGGAAACACCGAACTCGGTAAAGTGAGCAAAGGAAATCTGACTCGGACTGAAGACTGGGTTCAGGGCGACAGCTATATTGTCTCAGTGCGGAATGACTATGACGAATATGGAAACGTCATTGCCAGTTATGACCCGCTTTATCCCGCGTCAGGCTGGCATAAACGTGAACTTGTCTATGACTTGGTTTATCACAGCTTTCCGGTTCAGGAGACAATCTATACCGGAAATGCGGATGTAGCGACGCTTACGATGACCGCCGAGTATGACTATGGTTTCGGCGTGATGACATCTTCGACAGATTTTAACGGATACACAACGACTTACGCTTATGATACCTTCGGACGGATCACATCTGTTACGAAGCCGCCGGATACAAACCATACCGTTGAGTATGACTATGTTCTGGCGCATAGTTTAGGCAACGGAAAGCTGATAAACTGGATAGAAACCCGGCAGCGGGACGGGAGTTCTGACGGTTTTCTCCGTTCCCGAAGCTTTCATGACGGGCTGGGACGCAAGATTATGACTCGTTCCGAAGGAGAAAATCCGGGACAGATTGTGGTGACAGATACGCTTCAATTCGATGCCCGTCAGCAGCCTTGGAAAACCTATCTCCCGTATTTCGAGACCGGAACGC
>DZCT01000403.1:0-3378 GCA_022736535.1 Desulfatirhabdium butyrativorans
TTCTCTTCTGACGTTTATCAATTTTAAGACTTCTTTTGCTTTCATACTTTTAATATAGCCATTAATTATCACTTGTCAATACTTGTATACATTTTTAATGACTATATATTACCTGTCTGTCAGACGCGGCATTTCACTGTCCGAATTTTATATCTTTACAAAGGGCTTTTGTAAAGATATAAAAAGACGGTGATTCAAAAAGCCGGTTTGCGATTCATTTTTGTGTTTCAATATTTGCATTTTTGTGTATTTTGAAAATCAAAAAAGCATTTTTTTCTTGACAGAAACCGGGGTAGCTGTGATATAGCTGTATAAATGTGCGTGTGTGAGAAATGAATGCTGTTTATTTATTTAAGGTGTCAACAAAAAACAAACAAGGAGGTACAATGGTGTTCAGAAAAACGGTGATTTTGGCAACAATCTGTTTGATCGGCTTGGGGCTTGCGGCAGGTCCGGCAATAGCACAGCCCCCTTCTCTGGATCAGTGGAAACCCACGTTCGATCCTTCAACGGCAAAGTACAAATGTATTGTTTCCAACGTATCCCACCCTGTTATCAAAGGTGTTTATGCCGGTTTTGCAATCCGGGACGAACTGTGGAAGCGGACAAACGGTCAGATATATCTTGATTACAAACCTTTTTCCATGCTCGGCGGAGAAGTGGAAGTGGTGAATCAGTTGCAGATGGGCGCGATTCAGGGAATGAGCGTCAGTTCCGTGACATCCACCAATCTGGGTCCCCGGTTCGGCGTGGTCAATCTTCCTTTTCTCGTTGATTCTTTTGAAAAATTGGATAAATTTGTAAACAGCGGCAAACTCTTCGATCATTTTCTGATGGCAATGGATCATCAGGGCATCATGGCGCTTGACATTTCCGGTTACGGGAATTACGGCTGGGCAACCAACAAACCTGTCAAGACCATTGAAGACGCCAAAAAGATCAAATTCCGTATTGCCGAAGCGGCTGTAAACCAACTGCTTTACAAGGTATGGGGATTCAATCCGGTGGTCATGCCCTGGCCTGATGTGCCTGTCGCGCTCAAACAGGGCGTAATTGACGGACTCGATCATACGCCGATGGTCTGCAATATCACCAAAAAGTTTGAGGTTGCAAAATATTTCACCCGGCTTAACTATGCACAGGGACTGTTTATATGGGTATTCAACAAGGCATGGTTCAGCAAGCTGCCGGAAGATTTGCAGAAAACTTTCAAGGAAGTCGTGAAAGACGTCTGCGCCAAAATCCGTGAAGAAACCAAATTGCAGGAAACAGAGGAAATCGAGAAGGCAAAAAAAGACGGTATTCAGTTTTTCACGCTTTCAGATGCAGATATGGCGACCCTGAAAAAACAGGGAGATGCTGTCCACAAAGAATATGCAACAGAGATCAACAAGCTCTATCCCGGAGACAGCTACAAGCCTGAAAATTATCTCAAAGAAGTTCAGGATTATCTGGGGTATCAGCCCTAATGCTTTGTCAATCTTGAAAATATGATTTGTAGGGTGGGCAGCTTGCTGCCCACCGTTCTGACGGACAGCGGATCCGGATTTGCAGGGCGGGCAGCAAGCCGCCCGCTGCTCTGACGGACAGCGGAATAATAAGGATATGATATGATTGAGAAAATTTTTGAAAAATTGGATAAAATACTCACTTTTTTCGAGGACTGGACGCTCTTTGTCAGCGTTATTACGTCTCTTGTCGCGCTTTTCCTGAATGTGGTTTTACGTTACGGATTCAAATATTCTCTGGCGTGGTCAGAAGAACTCGTCAGAATCGTGATTATATACACCACCCTTATCGGATGCAGCGCAGCCGTCAAAAACCGTTCCATGATTAAAATTGACGCGCTGGTGCAGATTTTTCCGAGCCTGAAAATGCCGCTTAATTATTTCAGTCATCTGGCGACCCTGATTTTTTCAGGCATGATGCTGTACTACGGCTGGCAGATGGCGGCGCTTCAGGCACAGACAAGCCAGAAAACAATCATCATGCAGATTCCCCTGGTTTACCTTTATGCGGCGCTGCCGCTGATGGGAGCGATGATGTTTATCCGTACCTTCCAACTGATTTATCATGACATCATGGAACTGTAAACGTAGCACATCATAAAAGTTTCTCGCAAAGGCGCAGAGTACGCAAAGATGATAACTTTTATAAAACAAGCTTTTCTTTGCGCTCTCTGCGTGCTTTGCGAGAAATTCCCAAAAACACTTTTCGGAGTTCACAACCATGCCGCACCGTTTTCATCCCCGTTTTCATCCCATAGACCTGAGCGGACTTAAAACCTATTCCATTGCCGAGCGGAAAAGCAAAGTCAGCGCGGCGGATTTTGCATCTCCGTGGAAAAAAGGCTCAGGATTCAAAGACTTTCTCGACAGCCTTCCCGACATTCTTGCCGGAACCGACATCAAAGCCGTTATTGCCGCCATCGCATCAGCTTTTGAAAATAAAAAAACCGTTGCCCTTGCCATGGGCGCGCATGTCATCAAAGTGGGGCTGAATCCCATTCTGATTGATCTGATGGAGCGGGGGATTGTGAAGGCCGTAGCAATGAACGGCGCGGGCATCATTCACGACAGCGAACTTGCCATGACCGGCAGGACATCTGAAGACGTTGCCGCGTCTCTCGGAGACGGCACATTCGGCATGGCGCGGGAAACCGGCGAATTTCTGAGCGAGGCTGTCAAAACAGCCGGAAGGGAAAATATCGGGCTGGGTCAGGCAGTGGGCGAGGCGATTATCGGGAACAAACTGCCGCTTGCGGAGAAAAGCATTCTCGCTGCCGGTGTGCGTCTCGGCATTCCGGTTACGGTTCATATTGCCGTCGGAACAGATATTATCCACACGCACCCCGGATTTGACGCGGCAGCAGCAGGCGCCGCGAGCCACAGAGATTTTCGGATATTTGCCTCGGTCGTTTCCACGCTGGAACAGGGCGTTTATCTGAATGTCGGTTCTGCGGTGATTCTGCCGGAAGTTTTTTTAAAAGCCGTAACGCTGGTGCGGAATCTGGGGCATCGCGTGGAGAATTTCACGGCGGTGAACATGGATTTTATCCGGCATTACCGCCCCGTGACCAACGTGGTGAACCGCCCCACGCTCGGCGGCGGAAACGGCTTTAACTTAATCGGACATCATGAAATCATGCTGCCGCTTATCGCAGCCGGCGTGATTGAGCGGATTTCATCATGACGGTGTTATTTTTTCGCCACGAATGAACACGAATTGAATCACGAACATAAGCACACGAATTTTTAAAAAAAATAATATAAAATTACTCGAAATGCCACGAAAGCTTTTTATGATTCATTCGTGGCTTTTCATTCGTGATTCAATCCGTGTTCATTCGTGGAAAAAATCACACAGCACACCTCCGAT
>DZCT01000403.1:3478-4670 GCA_022736535.1 Desulfatirhabdium butyrativorans
TTCGTGATTCAATCCGTGTTCATTCGTGGAAAAAATCACACAGCACACCTCCGATTTTCAAACCCGAACAATATGTCATGATTCATAACATAAGGATAAAACCATGAAAGGCATCATACTGGCAGGCGGTTCAGGGACCCGGCTTTATCCCATTACCAAAGCCGTCAGCAAACAGATCCTCCCCATTTACGACAAACCCATGATTTACTACCCGCTTTCCGTGCTGCTGCTCGCGGGCATACGGGAAATTCTTGTGATTTCAACACCCCATGATCTCCCCATGTTCCGAAAACTGCTGGGAGACGGCGCACAGTGGGGCATTTCTTTTGTTTACGCGGAACAGCCGCGCCCCGAAGGCTTGGCGCAGGCTTTTATCATCGGGCGGAATTTTGTCGGAAACGGCGATGTCTGTCTCGTGCTGGGCGACAATATTTTCTACGGCTACGGTCTCACCGGGCAACTGAACAAGGCGAGAACCGAAAACAGAGGAGCGACCGTCTTCGGCTACTGGGTGAAAGACCCGCAGCGCTACGGCGTGGTCAGCTTTGACGAGTCCGGAAACGCTGTTGACATAGAGGAAAAGCCGAAAAATCCCAAGTCCGACTATGCGGTGACAGGACTGTATTTCTATGACAATCAGGTGCTTGACATTGCGGCAAATCTCAAGCCCTCGGCACGGGGGGAACTGGAAATCACCGATGTCAATACCGCGTATCTGAAAATGAAACAGCTTAGGGTGGAAAAGCTCGGCAGAGGCATCGCGTGGCTTGACACCGGCACACATGAAACGCTGATGCAGGCATCGAATTTCATTGAAACCATCGAGAATCGTCAAGGCTTGAAAGTCGCGTGTCCCGAAGAAATTGTTTATCGGAAAGGCTACATTGACGCGGCTCAGATCGAAAAACTTGCCCGTCCCATGGTTCAGAATGATTACGGAAAATATCTGATGGATTTGATTAAATATAAATAAGTTTTTTACCACGAAAGCATCCGGAGTGCTAAAATGAAATTTTAGCAATTCAGCACAGTGCTAAAATTCGCTTCGCACTCCGGACCCGGGTCCGGAGTGCTAAAATGAAATTTTAGCAATTCAGCAGTGCTAAAATTCGCTCCGCTCCCCGGCTAAGAATAGACAGCACTCCGGATGGATGGAAATACGATGAACATTATCACGACATCTCTTGACGGC
>DZCT01000766.1 GCA_022736535.1 Desulfatirhabdium butyrativorans
ACGGCGGGAACCTAACCCTGCCCTACCCCTTACCTATGAAAATAATAGAAAATATTTCCATTCCCTTCCGTCTGGACTTTCTGAATCTGGCAATAGATGATACAGCTTCTTTTTGCATCGCTGTTTTATTCGCCATCACGATCAATGCCGAAAGTCAGGCGTTTGTTGCCACATTTCTGGGAGACGCCCGTTCAGACGACAAAACACGTTTTCATTTCAACCCGCTGTTGCATATAGATATTTTAGGGATGCTGTGTTTCGCTCTGGCAGGTTTCGGCTGGCCCAAAACGATGGAAATCAATACCGAGCGATTTTCCCATCCCCGACTTTTTCTGATCCTGAGCCGTCTGGCAGGTCCTGCGGCAAATCTGCTTCTGGCAAATATTGCCCTCAGCGTGATCTGGCTCATGGGGCTTTACGGGACCGCAGACCGGGTTTTCATTATTCTGTTTATCGTGAATATTACAGCGGCAGTTTACAGTATGCTTCCCATTCCGCCCTTAGCCGGCGCAAGTCTGATTCCTTTGCCGGTTCCGAATCGGGACAATAAAAAGCTTCAGCAGATTTTTCATCTTTCCGGAGCGTTGCTTCTCACCGGCATTGTTCTGGCAGAAAGATTCATGGGCGTAAAAATTCTGAGCAGATGGATGGACCCTGTGGTAACGGCAGTATCGGATTTTTTGACAAAGGGGATTTAAAGAATGGGCAGTGGGTCAAGTCCGTTGAAGGACTGTAGAGCGGGTTTGAAACCCGCTTTACTTTTGAAACCCGTTTTACTAAGGACTGTAGAGCGGGTTTGTCTGTTTTCAGGCCGGGCCGCGTTACTATGATGAGTTAATGGGAGATTCTTCGCTCCGCTCAGGATGATACCCTGCAATCACCTCTTCTGCACCACTGCCAAAATTTCATACCGCCGAAAACGGAAAAAAACAGAAAATGTCTGGAATTAAAGATAAATATAAAATAGGATCACTCACATATCGTTATTTTTTCTGTCAGAACCGTTTTAAAATTCTTATCAGATTTTGCTGTTCTGATTATGTGAAAGGGTCGTCTCATAGC
>DZCT01000404.1 GCA_022736535.1 Desulfatirhabdium butyrativorans
CTAAGATAGATGTCCCTGCCGTTGACAGTTAAACGCCGATCAACCGTGATTTCCTTTTTTATCATGAATTATAACAAGATAAGAAGAAGAAAAAATCTGCCTGCATTCCGTATCTCCGGGTTCAAAAAAATGATGGCGGCAGCGGCAGCCGGAGCATTGCTGCTGCTGATTATCATCGGATATGTTTCCCAATGTGCATCGCAGAAAAAAACAGCGGCAGCTTATGCGCCTACTTATGAAATTTATCCTGAAAAAGAAATTCTTCCGCAGAGGCGGATACCCGAACCCAAACCCCTGCTGCCCGAAGTTGCTATTATCATTGATGATGTAGGTTATGACTGTCAGATGGGCGAGGCATTCCTCAATCTTGATAAAAACATTACGCTTTCTGTGTTTCCTCACAGTCCCTGCCGGCATGAAATTTCCCGTAAAGCCAAGATCGCAGGGGTTGAAATCATGTTGCATCTGCCCATGGAACCGATTGAATACCCGGCAGTCAATCCGGGAACCGGCGCGCTGCTGACCGCCATGACGCCGGAAGAACTGGTCCGTCAGTTGGAGCGGAATTTAGATTCTGTGCCGCATATCAGAGGCGTCAACAATCACATGGGATCCCGGATGACGGCAATGTATCCGGGAATGTATCAGATATTGTCGCTTGTAAAAAAACGGAATCTTTTTTTTGTTGACAGTCTGACCACAGAAGACAGCATCTGCCGTTCATGCGCCCGTCTGCTGCAAGTTCCTTTTGCCCAGCGGGATGTATTCATAGACCATGTTCAGACCTCGGAATTTGTCCGGCAGCAACTCCTGTTGCTGATCCGAACTGCCGAAAACTACGGAGAAGCCATCGGTATCGGCCATCCGCATGATGTGACATATAATATGCTTCAGGAGATGCTTCCCGAACTGAAAAAAAAAGTGCGTCTGGTTCCGGCGTCGGAAGTGGTGCATACGGGGGGCTGATGGGTCCCATCGGAAATTGTAAAGCGGATTTTATCTATTTAAGCCCGGGCGCTTCAAAGCGATTTGCATCTGTTTTCAGCCGGGGCGCTTTACTGAGGGCTGCCCCTACAATTTTCCCCTGTCTAAACTCCGATACTGAATCGCTTCGGAAAGATGGGAAGTCTGAATGTCTGCTGCGCCTTCGAGATCGGCAACGGTGCGGGAAATTTTCAGAATGCGGTTGTAGGCGCGGGCAGAAAGACCGAGTTTGTCAATGACTGTTTCCAAAAGCCGCTGTCCGATGTTGTCAATGGCGCAGAAGGTTTTGATATGACGGCTGCTCATCTGGGCATTACAGTAAATTTTTGTTTTCTGAAATCGCTCCTGTTGAATCTTGCGGGCGGCGGAAACCCGGCGCCGAATTTTTTCCGAGGACTCGGATCCGACCTTTCCCACAAGGTCTTTATAAGGAACTGCCGGCACTTCCACATGAATATCTATCCGGTCTGTCAGGGGTCCGGAAATTTTTGATCGGTAACGGCTGATCTGCCGGGGCGCGCAGGTGCATTCATGTTTGGGATCGGAATAATATCCGCAGGGACAGGGATTCATCGCTGCGATCAGCATAAAGCTGGACGGATAGGTAACAGCCGAAGCGGCGCGGGAGATGGTCACTTTCATGTCTTCCAGGGGCTGACGCATGACTTCAAGCACATGCTTTTTAAATTCCGAGAGTTCATCCAGAAACAGCACGCCGTTATGCGCCAGACTGACCTCCCCGGGGCGGGGGATATGACCGCCGCCGATCAGCCCCGCGTCCGATATGGTGTGATGCGGAGACCGGAACGGACGCCGGGTAATCAGAGACTGCTCTTTTTCGAGCATTCCCGACACGCTGAAAATTTTGGTGGTTTCAACCGCTTCTTCAAAAGTGATGGGCGGCAGAATGGAGGGAATGCGTTTGGCGAGCATGGTTTTGCCGGAACCCGGGGGACCGATCATAATCAGATTATGCCCGCCTGCCGCAGCCACTTCCAGCGCACGCTTCACATGCTCCTGTCCCATGACTTCGGAAAAATCTGCTTCATACTGGGGAATCGTGTCAAAAATGGCGGAAATATCTGTTTTTTCAGGTTCAATCTGGGTAAATCCCCGAAAAAAATCAATCAGTTGGGACAGCGTTTTTACGGGAAGAACGGTGATGCCTTCCACGACAGCGGCTTCCCGTCTGTTGTCATGCGGCACGATGATGCCCGAATATCCGGCATGTTTTGCCGCCAATGCCATGGAGAGCGAGCCTTTTACGGGTTTTATGCGTCCGTCCAGCGACAATTCTCCCATAATCAGATACTTGGAAACAATTTCCTGAGAAATTATCCTGCTGGCGCAGAGAATCCCCAATGCAATGGGCAGATCAAAACCGGTTCCCTCTTTTTTGATGCTCGCGGGCGCGAGATTCACGGTAATTCTGTCATCGGGAAACAGATATCCCGAATTGTTGATGGCGCTTCGGACTCTTTCCTTGCTCTCTTTTACGGCGGTTTCGGGAAGCCCCACGGTGGTAAAATAAGGAAGCCCCATAGAAATATCCACTTCGACTTCCACCAGATATGCGTCAATGCCGATGACGGCGCTGCTCAGAACTTTTGCAAGCACAGGTTATTCTCCTCGGTCGTCTGTCAGATATGCAGAGGCACACCTGGCGGCGTGTCCCTACGGCGTATTGTATATCGGAATTAAAGTTGCTCCGTCGCCACATAGAATAGGGATTATAACGGACAGAAGTTTAAAGAACAATCGTTTTATTTGACGGCGTAAAAAAAGGTTTACGGCTCAATTCTGAAAAGCTCCGCAGGAGCGACATGTTTGCAGGAGATTCTCGTTCCCGCGCGGGCGGACGCGGAGCATCAATGGCGTCAAGTTAACAATTTCGTAGGTCGGGGTGAGCCTGCGAACCCCGACCTACATTTCCGCTATATTTTTCTCTTTCTCTTAACTTAACGGCATTGACGCGGAGCGTGGGAACGAGTTCAATTTTATCCTTTTGAATAAGGAAGATAATAAAGATGTTCATACATTTACAACAACGGACACTTGCAAAGCCGGTTTCCTGTTCGGGAGTGGGCGTTCATTCGGGAAAAGCCGTCACGCTGACCGTCAAGCCTGCGCCCGTCAATCACGGCATCAGATTTGTCAGAACCGACCTGCCGGATAATCCGGGCGTCACCGCGCATTTCAATGCTGTGGTGGACACAAGCCTTGCAACGGTCATCGGCGACAACGGCTGTATTGTCTCGACAATAGAACATCTCATGGCTGCCTTTGCCGGTCTTTCGATTGACAATGCTGTTGTTGAATTGGATGCTTACGAAGTGCCGATCATGGACGGCAGCGCATCGGTTTTCACCTCTCTGATCCGCTCGGCAGGCATCAAAGAAGAAAGCGGTCCCCGGTGTTTTTTTGTGGTAAAAGAACCCATTGAAATCAAAGAAAACGGAAAGTCCGTCGCCATCTATCCGGATTCAACCTTCCGCATCACCTATACCATAGAATTTGACCATCCCATGATCAAAAAACAGTCTTTTTCCCTTGAAGTGACTGACAAGATTTTTGAAAAGGAAATCGCAAGAGCAAGAACTTTCGGGTTTTTTCACGAAGTCGAATATATGAAAAATTACGGACTTGCCCGGGGCGGTTCTTTGGACAATGTTGTGGTGCTTGACAAAGAAGGCATCCTCAACCCTGAGGGATTGAGATTTAAAGATGAATTTGTGCGGCATAAGATTCTTGACTGCCTCGGCGATTTCTCGCTGCTCGGTATGCCGGTTTTAGGGCATCTGGTGGTGAAAAAATCAGGACATGCCTTTAATCATGCTTTTCTCAAACAATTCTTTACACAAAAAAAATCATGGGACACGCTGACGCTTCAGGATATGGGAAATTCTCCTGATTTGCGGCTGGAAGCGTTTGCTGTGTAACAGGTTGCAGGGCGCAAAGGCTGACAAGCGTTTTATTTCCAACCTGTTACCTGCCCCCTGCAACCTGCAACCTGCAACCTGCGCCCTGAGCCTTGTCAAATGTCGTCATTCATGAAACTGAAAATATGTGTCATCCTTCTTGCCTTATTTTTTTTGCCCCGGATGCCGGTTTTTGCACAGGCAAGGGTGGCTGACATTACCATCACCAATACCCGCTATGACCTTGAATTAGTTTATCTTAATCTTAAAGGCACCTTTACGGAAAAAATGCAGGAGGCTGTTTTAAGCGGCGTTCCCACGACATTTCTGTTTTTTATCACGCTGGAGGAAGTCCGCAGCTTATGGGCTGATAAGGAATTAGTTGAAATAAATTTGAACCATACCATCAAATATCAGAGTCTGAAAAAGGAATTTGTTGTCAAACGCTCGTGGGAAGACGACAAGCCCATCGTGGCGCAGTCTTTCAAAGAAGCTCAAAAAATGATGAATGAAATTAATAATTTGAAAATAATTTCACTTGACAGGCTTGAAAAAGGCAAACAATACCGCCTGCGCGCCAAAGCCCAACTCAGCAAACTCACGCTCCCGCTTCACCTGCATTATATTCTGTTTTTTGTCTCTCTGTGGGATTTTGAAACAGATTGGTATTCAATGGATTTTGTTTATTGAAAAACGGGTTCGAGGTTCGGGGTGAGAGGTGAGAGGATGCGCCGCCCCGAACCCCTGAC
>DZCT01000767.1 GCA_022736535.1 Desulfatirhabdium butyrativorans
ATTAAAATTGGTCGGCTCCCTTCGGTCGGAATGACAGGAAAGAGTCCCTTCGCTGCGCTCAGGGTGACACAGTACACATATCAATTCGAGTTTAAAATTCTTCTGAAAATATAAATAAGCTCCGGCAGTCCTATTGTCTTATCCTGATTCAAAGCCGATTCCCTCTGAATCCCTGAGGGACTTTCGCCTGTCAAAATCTTTAACACCAAAACAGCGTCTTTCAGATTGACTTCACGATCTCCGTTGACATCGCCCGGAATGGGAGCTGTTTCCAATGTAAAATCATCTGTATTTGTCACATCACCGACAATCACCTTCATGGAATTGCTTATCGCATGATAGCCTTCGGCAGCGATGTCAATTGCAATTTCTTCTTCCACGCCGGGGTTCATCTGCCCGGGAGGCTTCAGTTCGCCGAGAAAATATCCTTTGGAATCTGTAGTAAAATCAAATGATGTATTCCATATCATCACCTTTATTCTGGCATTTACTATCGGCTTGTTATTGGCGTTTTTAACATAGCCGCCGATCCATGCCGGCGGAGAGTTGGTATCATCCGTTGTGAATTTCCATACCGGAGTCTCATAAACCTCCGCGTATTTGTTTATCGCCTGAACTTTCCAGTAATAGGTCGTGCTGTCTTGTATGCCGTCGGTTTCTTTTTTTAAAAGCCGGTTGCTGTCGCTGATACCTTCCTTAATCGGGTCGTCAGCAAAAGAATCATTGTCTTTTGAGAGATAAATTGTATAGGTCAGGGGCAGCCCGGCAGAGTCTGTTGAATCTTCCCAGTCTAAAAGAACTGTCGTTGAAACTGTAGCCACGTTTGCCGGCAAAAGAAGAGAAAACGCCGAAGGTCCCGCATGTACCGGCATTGCTCCCCACAGTCCGGTGAACAGGATGAGGATAAGTCCTGTTCGGAAAAAAACAGGCATTCTGTAAAATGTTGTAAGCATGATGTAGTCTCCTTTTGAAAAATAAGGTTAAAAAACACTCCCCTGCCTTCAAGTGAGGATTTTTGTTCGGGCTGCGCCACTCCCCCCTTGAGGGGGGCGGGGGGGT
>DZCT01000405.1 GCA_022736535.1 Desulfatirhabdium butyrativorans
CAAAAGCGGCTCGGCGTAGAAATGGACAGCGACGCGCATATTGAGATAACAGGACGTCCCGACCATTCAACTGCCGGCGCCAGACATGCCCATTGTTCTTTAGGAGAATACAAAGGCAAATTATTGGCTTATGCCATTGCCGGGCACCATACAGGGATACCTGATGGCAGAAGCTTTGATGATCGCCTGAAAAAAAAGAAAATCCCGGATTATTCTGCCTGTCCTGAACAAATCTTGAATGCTCCGGATCCGGGCAAATTGCCTTTAAAACCGGATAAAGACCGTCGGGGTTTTCAGATAGCTTTTTTCATCCGCATGATTTATTCATGCCTTGTTGATGCGGATTTCCTTGATACTGAAAATTTTTTTGATAAAGAAAAAGCCTCATACCGAACAGGCTATCCCGATTTGGATGTATTAAACAGGAAATTGAGACAACATCTTGAAACCCTGCAAAAACCTGTGAATACCCATTTCCCGGATATTAACAAGCATCGTGCAGATATTCTGAGGCATTGCCTTGATGCGGCGGAGCGGCAGCAGGGATTATTTTTGCTTACCGTGCCGACCGGCGGCGGAAAAACCCTTTCCTCTTTGGCTTTTGCCTTAAAACATGCACTGAAGAACGGATTGAAACGAGTCATTTATGTGATTCCTTACACCAGCATCATTGAACAAAATGCCGCTGTCTTCCGAAAAGTTTTGGGAGATGAGGCTGTATTGGAACATCACAGCAATTTTGAACCCAAACAGGAAGACCGCCGCTCCCGTCTCGCTTCAGAAAACTGGGATGCGCCGGTAATCGTTACAACAAATGTGCAATTTTTTGAATCCTTATTCCGAAGAAAATCTTCAAGATGCCGGAAAATCCATAACATTGCCAAGAGTGTGGTCATTCTGGACGAAGCCCAGATGCTGCCGGTTCCCCTGCTGCTGCCCTGCCTTGAAGTTCTGAAAGCGCTTTCTTCTGCTTACGGAACAACTGTTGTTTTGTGTACCGCTACCCAACCGGCATTGAAAGAAAGAGAGGATTTCAGACACGGGTTGAAGCATGTTTCTGAAATTGTTCCTGACCCCGATAAACTTTACAATTGCAAAGAATTCAAACGGGTTCATGTGAAAAATTTGGGGAAAATCTCTGATGATGAACTGGCAGAAAAGTTGAAGAGACAGGATAAGGTACTGTGCATTCTGAACACACGGAAATATGCCCGTCTGCTTTATGAAAAGATGGGAAAGCAGGAAGGAATCTGCCATCTCAGCGCGCTGATGTGTCCTGCACATCGAACAGAAAAATTTGAGGAAATCCGCAACCGCCTTGATAACGAAGAAACCCCCTGCCGGGTGATCAGCACCCAACTGATTGAGGCCGGAGTAGATATTGATTTCCCCACAGTTTTTCGCTCCCTTGCGGGAATTGACTCCATTGCTCAGGCTGCGGGACGCTGTAACCGCGAAGGCAAACTGCCCGAAGGCGGACACCTTTATATTTTCTCCTCTGAATCAGATGTGCATCCTGAATTTCGGCAGAATGCTGAAATTGCTGAAATGGTGATGCGCGAACATGAGGATATTCTCTCTCTTGAGGCAATTAAAGCGTATTTTCAGAATCTGTTCTGGCTGAAAGGCGAAAGCCGATTGGACGAGCAACAAATATTGAAAGCACTGAACGAAGGCTTCAGCGGGTTCAATTTTCCTTTTGAAGAGACAGATAGAAATTTCAAAATTATTAAAAATGATACGTTCCCGGTTATTATTCCGTATAATGACAAAGCAAGGGAGCTTATTCAGCAACTGAGACATTCCGATTATCCTGTCTCAATTGCCCGCAAATTACAGCGGTTCACCGTACAGGTATATTCTGATGAGTTCAGCCGTCTGTTGAGATTGAACTCTCTTGAGTCTTTGCATAATCAGCAATATCATATTTTGAGCAATATGAGTTTGTATCGGGATGATCTGGGGCTTGCCCTTGATAAATAACAGCCCCGATTTTATTAGACCTTCGAGGTTTCTAAACCTCAAAGGTCTTATTCCGTCATTTTTTTTCTTGACAAATTTCATTTTCACATTATTTTATATCAAGTTCATTTTATTTAAAGTTGTATAACCTTCAAAACAGCAGGAGATACAAACATGAAACAAGATTATGTTTTGAATGAAGTCCTTCATTATATGATGGAGAATTCTTTTGATGGTATTTTTCATGGGTCTCCCAGAAGTAAAATGGAAGAGATCGGAGTTAGCAGCGGTCCTTTATATCATCAGCTAAAATCTCTGGGTATCCGACGAATCGGAAGAGGTCAAAAAGCCAAATGGATTATTCCTTTGGAGGTTTTTACGAAACGATATAAATAAACTGCTATGAATCAGCGGAAGCGTCATTCGTTCATCATTACTTATTCCTGTGAAATGAGATTTGATGAAAGGATGTGGATTGAAACATTTTTTTTAATGTTGTAGCAGCATTAATGAACAAGTCGCCCCTCACGCACGGGGCGTGGATTGGAACAAACAAAAAATAACAAAGAAAAGAAAGGAGCGTCTATGTCCTACGGTATCAAGCTGAAGGTATGGGGAGATTATGCCTGCTTCTCCCGGCCCGAAATGAAGGTGGAGCGCGTGAGCTATGATGTGATCACGCCCTCAGCCGCGAGAGGTATTCTCGAAGCAATTTATTGGAAGCCTGAAATCGCTTGGGTGATAGACCGAATCCATGTGCTGAAACGCATTCGCTTCAACAATATCCGGCGCAACGAGCTTTCCGGAAAAGTACCGGTCGGAAACATTAAGAAAGCAATGAAAAACAGACATACAGATGCGCGGCTTGAAACCTTTATCGAAGATACCCGGCAGCAGCGGGCTGCAATGGTGCTACGGGATGTAGCCTATGGGATTGAAGCGCATTTTGACGTGAAATCCGGCGATGACGACACTCCTGTTAAGCATAAAGATATGTTTGAGCGCCGCGCCGGTAAAGGACAGTGCTTTCATCAGCCGTATCTCGGATGCCGGGAATTTCCCTCCGGATTCGAGTTAATATCCGGCGGTTTTCCTGAGTCCGAATATAAGGATGAAACAGAAAAGGATTTGGGCTGGATGCTTCATGATATTGATTTTGATAACAGGATGGAAGCCAAATTTTTCCGGGCTGTTATGAGAAACGGCGTCATTGATGTGCCTTTGTTCCGGGGAAAGGGGGTGGTGGGATGATTCTCCAATCCTTAAATGCCTATTATAATCGGCTGAAAGATGATCCGAAAACAGATATCCCTTTGTTCGGATTCAGTCGGCAAAAGATTTGGTTCTCGCTGCTTCTTAATCAAAGCGGACAGATACTTCAGGTTCTGCCGCTGGCGGATACGCCCAAAGCAAGCCCCCGTTTGCTTGTGGTGCCCCAGGAAATGGAGGAAAGAGCAGGGACAAAAATCGCGCCGCATTTTACTTGGGATAACACCATGTATGCTCTCGGAAATGACAGCGAAAAAAAGCCGGAACGCTGCCTGAAAGCATTTGAGGCATTCAGGGCATTTCATCACGAGCTTTGTGACGGCATAGAAGATGAATGCATTCAGGCGGTTTTGGGCTTTCTGGATTCATGGAACTCCCAAAAAGCCGCTGATTTGCAGTATTGGGAGGAAATGACAGGGAAGAATGTCGTTTTTGCCATGCAGATTGACGGCAGGCTACAGTATGTCCACGAAAGACCTGCGGTTCAGAAAATCTGGATGAATTATCTGAGCCGGAAATCCGGAGGCATTACCGCGTCCTGTCTTGTGAGCGGCGAAAGAACATCTGTTGCCCGAATCCATCCGGCAATAAAAGGCGTAAGAGGCGCGCAGACAAAAGGCGCTTCCATTATATCTTTTAATCTGGACGCGTTTAAGTCTTACAACAAAGACCAGAGTTACAATGCGCCGGTCAGCGAGGATATTGCTTTTGCTTATACCACCGCGCTCAATTATCTGCTCAATTCCGACAGCCGCCAGAAAATTCAGATCGCCGATACCTCAACGGTCTGGTGGACAGAGACCGGATCAAATATGGCGGAAATGGTAAAAGGGCTTTTTGCCGGAGATGCGGAGGAAGTTGACTGGACAGACAACCAGTACGGCATAAAAAATATTCGGGATTTTTTAGATGCTTTTCGTAAAGGGGAAAGACTTCCGGAATTTGAACTCGAGAACAATTTTTTTATTCTGGGACTTTCTCCCAACGCTTCCCGGCTTTCCGTGCGGTTCTGGCATACGACCACTGTCCGGGATTTTGTTGCCAAAATTGATCAGCATTTTCAGGATTTGTCTCTCGAAAAAAGATTTGAAAATGATCCTGACTACCCGTCTGTATGGCGTTTGCTTCTGGAAACCGCAGCCTTGCGAAAGTCGGAAAACATTTCGCCCGTGCTTGCAGGCGAGATGATGCGTGCGGTTTTAACAGGCTCGGACTATCCCCGATCTCTGCTCACATCAGTCATCATACGTATTCGGGCAGATCAGACCGTCAATTATCTGCGGGCAGGAATGATCAAAGCCTATTTGACAAGGAAAGCCCGGTCTTCTAAAAAATTAACAATGGAGGTAAAAATGGGACTGGATAAAAACAGAAAAGATACTGGCTATCGGCTC
>DZCT01000768.1 GCA_022736535.1 Desulfatirhabdium butyrativorans
TTTTCAGCTGTTTCGGAGAGCGCCCGCAGCACTGTCCGGCCTCCAGGCCGGCATCGAATAAGATATCAGGCTTGCCTCCGAACAGAAAAGATGGCGACAGATTGTTCTTGTTCCTGTCCAGGAGTTCCCTCAAAAGTCTGACGCGGGAGAACGCCGAACTGCCGTCGTCAGGGACGGTCCGGGAAAAGAATTCAGCGACGAGAGATGATACGGATGCATTCCCACGCTGAGGCCGCGGCACCAGCCTGGGAAGCGGAATGTCCGGTCTTTTTATCCGTTCCGCGAGTGCGGACACATAGAGGGAATCAAACTGCGCACGGCATTTTTCAGCTTCCTTCATCCGGCTGGAGCGCTGTCGTCCGCATATATTTTCATCTGCCGAAAAATAGACAAAATGCCCGTCTGTTTTCTCTCTTTTTATTTCATCATGATCTTTGAAATGATTGAGGAATGACCGCGGATCAAGGTGAAGAAGTTTTCCGATTTCACAGGAAGTCAGTCCGCTCTCGGCGTTGGCCACCACATGGACTAGGGTCTGGGCGAGATTGCCGTATCTGGAAAAACAGATCCCTTCAAACTGCCAGATGCCGCCGTTCTGTCCGTTAAATACCGGGACATCCGGCAAAGCATAATATGCCCCGTTCTTGTTGTAACTCCTCAGCGCCCCTTTCTTTTTGAGGTGGCGATGGGTGTTTCTCTCGCTTATGCCGAACAGGAGCGACAGCTGTTTTATCGTCATGACCTTGGCGCTGCGGAATTCGGAATAGATTTTGTCCATATTTTTCATTTCAACCTCGCTTATCTTAGTATATGTTATACGTGTCTAATTATCATATACTAAGATACTAAAAGACAAAAAATCAACCCGTAAATGCAAAAAAAACGAAAAAAAAGACAGAAACAGCCAATTTCAGGTTGTTTTTGTCATGTGGTAGAATATCGTAAGTAACAAGAATACAGAATGTTACGATAAATCTAACTGAATTTTGTTTTCATAGCTTTTTAGCATTCTGGCTTGCCATGCAAATAATTGTCAACTACTTTAAGCCGTT
>DZCT01000769.1 GCA_022736535.1 Desulfatirhabdium butyrativorans
CTGTATCAGACTTTTTCAGAGGCAGTACTGTTTTTATCAGAATTCTGACCTGAGACAGTGTAAGTGCGGGGGCTTTTTTTTAACCTGATTTTCAGATGCCGAAGAAAAAAGTGCGCCGGCATACATATCAGTATATGACGATTCCATCCGTTGTATTTTCTGACCTCATACTGATCCATCCCCGGTTCTGTCTTTGTTTCTTCAAAGCACTGTCCGATTGCCCATCTTATACCGCTCAGCCACACAAATGTTTTCAACCGCGAGCTGATCGGAGCGTTGCTGATATAATAGGAATACTTCCGTTCCTGTCCCACAGTCCTTCTGATAATCAGCCATACTCTTTTCCACGGAAGTCCGTTTCTGGCAGGAGTTACTTCTCTCTTTGTGAATTCATATGCAATCGGTCCTTCGGTTCCTTCCGATACTTTGCGTTTGTACCGAAAATGTCCGCTGAGTCCTTCAGCCCACTTTGAAACGGATACCGGTTCTTCTGAAACAGTGTGTCGCAGTTCTGTTTCTTTTCTGCTGCGGTATTCTTCTGTTCTGACGACCGGCGGCTGAAACCACACCCGCGTATCCGACGGTGTTGAGACAGAAAAGATTTTCCCCGTAAAACGGTCAGGAGCTTCAACGGATTCCGGACTGTTCCCGTAAAGACAGTCTGCAACAATGTATCTGAACGGAAGAATGTTTACCTCGGTCAGTTCTTCAATTATCTCAGATGCCGACTGAGGTTTTGTTCCGAATTCCGTTCCGTTGGGAATTCCGCACTTTTTTCTCCCGGCAGTATACTCATCACCGAACCGTTTCTCAGGGATAAACAACCGCTTATCAGCCGGTGCATATCCATGTGGCGATGCATAGGCGGCAGATACTCCGACCTGACTGTTTTCAACTTTTCCCGGACTGCCGCAGTACTGTCCTGCCACTCCGACAGAATCGTTCCCCTTTTTCGGAAATCCGCTTTCACCGACTATCATTATCCCATCCGGATCGCCCATCTCCTGAGCGATCCTTCCCCGATAAATATTCGTGATTTTATCTTCCC
>DZCT01000406.1 GCA_022736535.1 Desulfatirhabdium butyrativorans
CAGCGAAATTTTAGCAAGTATTTTTCATTTGCCTGTATGCTAAAATTTCATTTTAGCACTCCGGAGTGCTGAAATGAGCGCCAGCGAAATTTTAGCAAGTATTTTTCATTTGCCTGTATGCTAAAATTTCATTTTAGCACTCCGGAGTGCTGAAATGAGCGCAGCGAAATTTTAGCAAGTATTTTTCATTTGCCTGTATGCTAAAATTTCATTTTAGCACTCCGGAGTGCTGAAATGAGCGCAGCGAAATTTTAGCAAGTATTTTTCATTTGCCTGTATGCTAAAATTTCATTTTAGCACTCCGGAAGAAAACAACCATGCCGAACAACAAAATGAATATTCAATCTTCTCCGAAACGTCTGTTAATCATAGATGACGAGGAAAACATGCGCCATCTCCTGAGCGTCATGCTCGGAAAAGCCGGTTATATCACCGATACTGCCTCAGACGGGAATGAGGGGCTGCGGATGGTCTCGAAAACCCGATATGACTTCATTCTCTGCGATCTGAAAATGCCGGGCATGGACGGAATGGCGTTTTTAAAAGCCGCGAAAGAAAAACTGGGTGCAACTACCGTCATTATGATGTCCGCCTACGGCACGATTGACACGGCTGTGGAGGCGATGAAATCAGGCGCGTATGACTACATCTCCAAGCCCTTCAAAACCGACGAGGTTTATCTCGCGCTGAAAAAAGCCGAAGAGCGGGAACATCTGAAAAAAGAAAACCGATGGCTCAAAGAACGTATTCAGAAGATTGAAGAAAATTATCAGTTCGGCAACATGATCGCCAAAAGCCGGGCAATGAAAGATGTGTTCAAACTTGCGGAAAAAGCCGCACATTACAATACGACCGTGCTGATTACGGGCGAAAGCGGCGTCGGCAAGGAACTGGTGGCAAAAGCCATTCATTTCAGCGGCGAAAGAGCAGACATGCCGCTGGTTCCCGTAAATTGCGGCGGCATTCCTGAAAATCTGCTGGAAAGCGAATTTTTCGGATATAAAAAAGGCGCGTTTACCGGCGCTGATAAAAATAAAAAAGGGCTTTTTGAAGAAGCAGAAGGCGGCACTCTGTTTCTGGATGAAATCGGCGAACTTCCGCTGTCGCTGCAAATCAAGTTTCTGCGGGTCTTGCAGGAGGAGGAAATCCGGGCGGTCGGCGATACCAAAACTACCCGCATCAATGTCCGGGTGATTGCTGCAACGGCTAAAAATCTGGAAGAGGAGGCAAGAAAGGGACAATTCCGTCAGGACCTTTTCTATCGCCTGAATGTTCTGCCGATTCATATCCCTCCGCTCCGGGACAGAAGCGAAGACATTCCGCTGCTTTGTCAGCATTTTATCAATAAATACAATAAGATTTTGAATAAAGATATTAAAAGCATTGCGCCTGACGCTCTGTCGCTTTTGCTGAAACAGCGATGGCACGGAAATGTCAGGGAATTGGAAAATGCCATTGAACGGGCAGTGCTGCTTGCCGAAGAAGTCATTCTCTCAGCGGAACATTTTTCCCTGCCCCGGGAGCCGGAATCGGAATTGCTGCCAACAGATGAGATATTTGAAGGATATTCCCTGAAAGCCGCTCAGAAAATTCTGGAAAAAAAGATGATTACCAAAGCCCTGCTCGCGACCGGCGGCAATCGGACAAAAGCAAGTCAGTTGCTTGAAATCAGCCATCCTTCTCTTTTGAGCAAAATCAAGGTCTATGATATTCCGCTCTGAATTACTCAGCGTAAAGCAGGTTTTAAACCTGCTCTACAGCGTCGGTTTCAGTTTGTTAAGTATGGGAGATATAAACATGAACGATTCCGATTCAATGTCACTTATCAAAGTGATCGGTGAGGATAACTGCCCTGTTTATAAAATAAATGACGAATTCAGATTATCCGGCAAATCGCTCTTTCCGCCGCAGGAAAAACCGGTTTGTCTCATTCTTGCCGGCGACATCATGGCTGCGCTTATCAAATTTGAAAGCGTAAGTGATTTATGCAGAAGCGTATTTGATTGCAGCGGCTGTTCAGGACTGATCCGCTTTGAATATGTCAGAGAAAAAACATATCGGAAAGAGATGTCTGTGCCGATGATAAGGCAGGATAATTATATCGGCGCGGTGGTGAATCTCTTGAGCAGTTTCTCCATTTTCAAAAATCTGAATGAAGAGGAAATCAGAGATATTGTCTCTTTTCTGAGACTTGACAAATTTGACAGGGGAGACATCATTCTGAAAAAAGGAGAACCCGGCAAAAAACTTTTTATTCTTGTTTCCGGGAAAGTCGAAGTGCTGATTGACGATAAAACCTCTATTGCGATTCTGGGAAAAGGAGAAATTTTCGGCGAGATGAGCCTTCTCAGCGGCGAACCGGTGGTGGCAACCATAAGAGTTGTAGAACCTGCAAAAGTTTTATACCTCAACGGAGAGTATTTCAGGAAAATACTGAACCGATTTCCGCCCCTTCAGATTTATCTTGCCAGTCTGCTTGCCCGAAGACTTGCCCGCACCAATACGATGCGGCTGGAAGATGCGGCATCCGGCATTGTGGGAAAACTCTCCGAAATTCCGCCTTCGGGTCTGTTTCAAACTTTCAATCTGAATCAGAAAACCGGCACATTATTTCTGGAACTGCCCAAAGGTCTCGCAGATATGTCTTTCCGGGACGGCGAAATTGTCAGCGTCAACTACAAGGAAAAACAGGGAAGAGATGCTTTTTTTGAATTGCTCAAAGAAAAAGACGGCAGATTCAAATTCATTCCGGGGCTGCCCGACGATAAAATGAAATCGCCCAAACTGGGAAGTTTTATGGGACTGCTGATGGAAGGCGTCAGACGTATAGATGAGTGTGATTTCAGACAATTGCCTGAGCAGTGAAGCGACACATTTCCTCACGGAAGCCGAATCCCGTCCCCGTTCGGCGAGACATTATTCCTTCCGCCGCATAGCGATTAACGGACCGAAAAAGGACATATCATTTCATCCGCGTGGAAAATGTGTTTTTTTCCGCAAAAAGGGCAGGGTGAAGATAAGGCGACTGTTGCATCCAGATGTTTATTTCCGGCATTGTCGCTTTTGACGCCCTTATTTTCAATTATCTCAAAATCTTCGGTCTCAAATGTCTTATGGTTTTCAGGGCAGACAAAAATAAATTTCATCAAATTATCCCGCTGTTAAAATCGCCGCGCCCAGCGCGCCGACCATCTGAGGATTTTCGGGAACCTGAATCGGACATTCAAGGGCTTTTTCCAGCAAATGCCGCATACAGGGATTTTGAGCAACGCCCCCGGCAAAGATCAGCGGCGCATTGACGGAAACCCGTTTCAGCATTCCCGCGGCTCGGCGCACCACGGAACTGTGAAGCCCCAGCGCGATTTCCCGGCGGTCTGAACCTTTTGCCAATAAGGATGTGACTTCGGATTCGGCGAACACGGTACACATGCTGCTGATAAGAATATCTTTTTCTGCTTTCATTGCCTCGGCGCCGAACTCGTCCAAGTCGTAGCCCAGAGAACGCGCCATGATTTCCAAAAATTTTCCCGTCCCTGCCGCGCAGCGGTCATTCATCTCGAATTTTTTGATCTTTCCGTCGCCGTTGAGCGAAATCGCCTTGCTGTCCTGTCCGCCGATGTCCAACACGGTCCGAACATCGGGAAAGAGGAATCTCGCGCCTTCGGCATAAGCTTTGATTTCCGTAACCGTCGGCGAATTGAAAGCAATTTCAAAAAGATGCCTGCCGTAGCCGGTCGCGGTGATGGCATCGTAAGCCACACCGTCTATCAGCGCCTTTGCGTTTTTCATGGGATCAAATCCCGAATCTGTCTGACGGCTATCCACGATATTCCCGTTTTCCAGCACCACCAATTCGATGCTTCGGGAACCGATATCAATTCCTGCACAGCGCATGTTCATTACTCCTTGTGTTCCGAATCTCCAGTAGGGTGGGCATTTATGCCCACCTTACAAACTATTCTCCGGTAAGGTGGCCATAAATGCCCACCCTACAAAATGCTATTTCAGCAATTCTACAAAGGCTTCCACCCTTGTTTTAAGCTGACCCACATCTTCCATGCTGTAATCCGTGTCAATGCGGAGCGTGGGGATATTTTTCGCCTCAAGGGCTTTTTCAACGGGAATCGCCTCCATGAGATAAGGCTGACAGAACTGCAAGCCGTAATGAATCACGCCGTCTGCCTTGTATGTCTCAAACATCTCGATAATATGACTCAGGCGGTCGGGATTCGGAGTGAAAATCGCGCAGTCAATCTTGAAATATCGGTCAACAATTGCCTCCATCATCTCATCCACAGAACTTCCCGAATCATCTGTCAGATGCCGCGTGCCCCGCTCGCCCACGCAGGATTCTTCACCTACAATCACCGCGCCCGATGTCTCAATAATCCAGGGGAGTTTCCAGTTCGGAACCGCCATGGGACAGCCGGAGAGCAAAATTCTCGGTGTATTCTCCGGGAACACGCCGATTTTCTTTTCAACCCGCTTTTCCAGTTCATCGCATATTTTGTTCACCGAGTCGGCAAAACGGGCAGGATTGTCATAAAAATACACCTGATACCGATTCGCTTTCAAAGATCGGTCTTTCA
>DZCT01000407.1 GCA_022736535.1 Desulfatirhabdium butyrativorans
TTGCACATTATGCCCCCGAAATTCCCGAAGATGTCTTATCTCTGCTGCTCGGCATTGTCTCACATATTCATGCGGACAGTTCTTTTCATCCGCTGGTGTATTATCTCAGCGGATTTAACACACCGGATAAAAAGAAAAAAGCAAGCACGATTCACCACACGTTGGAAGCATTTTTAGACATCTACTATATAGAAAGATTTCAACTGCAAAACAAAGGCTTTTTTTCCGAAGTCCTGAATAACATAGAAATGGAAGAAAGACGCTTTATGAGCATTTTGTCACATCTTTTTTCTATTGAGCAAACGCGTATCAAAAAAGCAGTCAAAATACATTCTCTTATTCAGAAACGCTTTGATGAAAATATTGTCAAAATTCTTCTCCGATTATTGAATGCCATACCGGGCGCGGACTTGGAGTTTTATCTCTCCTCTTTTTACCCGCTTCGCAGACCTGAATCCGATTCCATGTTTCGCTATCCTTTTTACTACAGACATCCGGTGACAGGCGAGGAATTCCGGCATTCTGTAAAAGACTTGGAGAAAAAAATGATTCAGGAGACATTGAAGGTATTCGGCTTTATCGAAAGCGGCATGGAGAAAAACGCAGTTGCCGAGGCATTCTTTCAGTTGAAAGGTCCCAATCTTTACACCGGTATGGTGGGAGCAGGCAAAGCAGAGATGCGCTATTTCAGCGTGAAAAAAGACATTAAAAAACTGATTCTTCAGGGGAAAATATAAGATGTTGCGTAGAGCGGGTTTTAAACCCGCTTTACTTATTTCAGCGTGAAAAAAGACATTAAAAAGCTGATTCTTCAAGGGAAAATATAAGATGTTGCGTAGAGCGGGTTTTAAACCCGCTTTACTTTTCCCAATAAGCCGTTCCGCTCATACCCGCGAGCAATTCCGAATGATTGCCGTCAATTTCAGCTCTGATTTCAACGGTCTGACTTACAGGATCAATGCGTGCGCCTACTATCGTAACCTGAGCCTTATAATCTCTCCCTGTCTCGTCTATATGCACGCGGAAATGACTTCCTTTTTTGATCTGCGCGAGCCATCGGGAAGGAATGAGCAGTTGCAACATGAGATGAACATCATCAATGACTTCAAGCAAGGGCTGACCCGGCGAGACATATTCAAAGGGATTTGCCTTGCGTTTTACAACTCTGCCGGAAAACGGTGCTTTTACGACACATTTTTTGACCTGAACCTCACGGAGCAGGGTTTCAGCTTTTGCTCTTGCCATTCTGGACTCGGAAACTGTCATTTCAAGTTCGCTCACAGAGCGCAGCGCGTCCAATCGCTGATTGACTTCAAAAGTTTTGCGTGCTTCTTCCCATTCGGCTTTGGCTTTCTGAAGCTGCGCTCTGTATATCTCGCAGTCAAAAACAACTAATTCCTGCCCGGCTTTGAATCGCTCTCCGACATCCACCCGGATTTTCTCAATTCGCGCCGGAATTTCACCGGAAAGCGTGGTTTCCACAAGGGGCAGCACAAGAACGCGAATGGCGGTTGCTTCTTGGCTGTCAATTGTCAGTTCTTGGCTGTTTGCTGTCTGTTGCTCAAAAACCGAGAGGCAGCAAGCAAGAGACAATAGGCAATAGGCAATAGGCAGCATTTTCTCAAGACGCATTGCCGCTTACCTCTTTTTTCCATTTCTCAAAAGCCTGTTGTAAGGATTGCGAGAGAGAAGGAATATCAAGAGATTCGGCATTCGGCGGAAAGCAGTCCGCGCCGGCAGAGTGATATATCCTGCCTGCCGCGTTTCTGACTTCGCTGTATGCCAGATGACGCCGCATTTTTGCCAACAGGGCGTTTGTCTCGCTCCGTATGACTTCCGCTTCGTCTGTTCCGCCCGCAGAAGCGGCAGCGGCTGTCTGTTCTTTCAGGCGATGAGTCACATCATCCATATCGCGTGAGACAAGATATTCCTCCATTGCGATATGATAACGCCGATATGCCAGATGCACCTGCGTCAGAACTGCCATTCCCAATGCAAGCCGCCGCACTTCGCCGGTTTCCTGTTCAGCTTTTGCCGCCCGATATGCCGCGGGCCCCGAGACAAGATTGAAGATATTCAGCGAGACATTCACGCCCGCATTCCACCAGTTCCGATGATAGAGAAAGCCGTTGCTGTCATAATTATAGCCGAAATTGAGGTCAATTCCGGGAAGCATTTTCAGAATCGCCTTTCGCGCCTCAAGTTCCGTGATTCGGCTTCTGTAGTCTTCTTCTCTCAGTTCGGGGCGGTTCGTCATGGCGAGATGTTCAAGCGATTCGAGCGCATCTTTGAATGAAGGCATATCAGGCGATTCCCACTCAGCGTTTGCGAGTTGATACGGCGTTCCCGGGCGCAGATTCATCAGCGCGGCGAGTTCGGTTTTTGCCGGATCAAGCCGTTGAATCAGTCCCCACAGGAGACGAATATTTTCAAGCAGAGACCGCTCATACTCAAGGGATTCTCTCGGCGGTTTCAGCCGCTGTTCCGCAATCTGTTTGCTGCGTTCCAACGCGGCTTTTGCCCGTTTGAGCAATTCATCCATTTCCGGAAGGAGAATTTCCGCGCTGGCAGCCCGCCAATACGCGTCGCAGACATCCTGAAGGATATTCTGTATGACTTTCCGGCGTCTTTCCTCTGAAATCAGCAAGTAATCCGCCTGCTGCTGCGCTCTGACATAGCTTACGCCGAAATCCAGCACATTCCACATCATGGAAATATCCGCGCTGAGAATGCCCCGATCCTGAGACGTTGAGGCGACAAGCGATTGTGAGCCGTCAATCAATGACTCACTGTATGCACCGCTGTGGTTATTTCGGTGAGTGTAGCCCGCAGATGTGACAAGTTTCGGCAGCAAATCGTAACGTGAGACATCGAGCTGCCGGTTTGCCAAAGCCGCTTCCATCAGCTTGAGCCGGTGGTCAAGGTTGTATTTTACCGCACGGGCCATGGCTTCATAGAGAGTGACGGGACCTGTAACCGGCTCCTGCTCTGCAAACATTGCTTCAATATCTGTACGTGTCCGTTGTTTGATTTCCTGCATGGTAAGGGGGCGGGGCGTTATCATGCACCCGCACAGCATCAGCCCGGTGAATAGCAAGAGATAAGTACGCATCCGTTTTTTATTGCTCCTTTTATTTACGATAGTGTGTTATTTTTTTGCCACGAATGAACACGAATTGTCCGCGAATAAAATACACGAATTTTAAAGTATGAAAACAATAGATTAAAAACTGACATCTAAAGCTTTCAATAATGCTGTCCGTTCAAATTCAAAGGTATTTGCCGCAGATTGTATCTGTTCCGAAAATCCGAGCGCGGCTACGACCTGATCTGCCGGATTTTCCCGCATCGCTGTTTCTTTTGCGGTTTCAACAGCTTCATAGCGAATAATCTCATGCTCATTGCCGCCGCCGTAGATGCGGTCTAATTGCTCAGACTGATGACTTATCGCCGCACGTACTCTTTCGCCGTCATTACGCTGCTCCAGAGAGGAAGATTCAGATGTAATTCTCTTGAATCCTTGGTTATCCGAAATTATCTCTTCTGAGAAAAGCGCAACGTCTTTGTTGTAGTCAAGCTTCACGGGAATGCCGTTAAATGCGCCTGTCGTCTCAATCACGGTGATATTGACTGCGCCGGTATCATCGCCGCCGTTGCCGTCCGCAACAATGTATGTGAAAACATCCGGCTGTCCGAAAAAAGCGTAACGAGGCGTATAAACAAGTGTTCCGTCTCCGTTGTCTCTCACATTGCCGTTGTCCGGTTGAGAAAATGAGACAATAGAAATCACATCGCCGTCAATATCGCTGTCATTCAGAAGAGGAGAAATGAGCAAAGATGTTTCCTGATATGTCACTGCATTGTCATTCTCGGCAATCGGCGGGTCATTGACAGAATACACTGTGACAGCGACCTCAGCCGTATCAGTTCCGCCTTTTCCGTCGGAAATTGTATAGACGAATTTATCCGAGCCGTTGAAATTTGACTCTGAAATATAAGTTAATGTGCCGTCGCCGTTATCAATAAGATTTCCGTGTATCGACTGCGTAAAAGATTCAATGCCTGACATATCTCCGTCTTTGTCAAGATCGTTATAGAGCAATTTTTCAACAGGGATAATCAATTCTTTGTCTTCATCTGTGAAAAAACTGTCGTCACCCGCAACCGGCGGATTGTTTCTGGCTACCGCCGTGACGGTGATACTGATGGTCGCATTGCTTTCTCCGCCTTTTCCGTCAGAAACTGTGTAAGTGAAACTGTCCGCCCCGCTGAAATCAGGGTTCGGCGTGTAGGTGAATGTCTTATCTCCGTTGTCGGAAAGCTTTCCGTGAGACGGCTGTGAGATATTTGCAATTGTCAGAACATCTCCGTCTGCGTCCGAGTCATTTTTCAGCAATGACTCATGAGTGATTTTCACCGCCGTGTTTTCATCTGTTGAAATGCTGTCGTCATCTGCAAGCGGCTGATGATTTTCGGGAACAGCCGCATTTACTGTTATGCTGACCGTTGCAGTGCTTTCGCCGCCTTTGCCGTCCGAAACCGTGTAAGTGAAACTGTCCGCCCCGCTGAAATCGGCATCCGGCG
>DZCT01000770.1 GCA_022736535.1 Desulfatirhabdium butyrativorans
AATACGGCATACAAGCAAAAAATATGCCGTAAAAAAACAAAAGTGGTTTACTATATAACAAATTCTTGGCGTTCTTAGCGTTCTTTGCGAGAAAAAATAATGCCTGAAAGTTACCTGCCGAATCCGCCCAAACGGAGCGGATTCAGAAACACCGCGAGAAAACGCACCGGTTTATCATCCAGATTTCTGCCGACATGCGGGCGATCCGAGTCAAAACAGAGACAGTCACCGGCTTCGACAATATAGGATTGTCCGTCGTAAATAAATTCTTTCCGCCCTTCCAAGATAAAGACCAGTTCCTGACCCTCGTGCATCATCGGCTTTTTAGGCAGATCGGGCCCCAGCGTAATAATATAGCCGTCCATGAGCCGATCCGATTTTTTATAGGTGATTGATTCATAAGCATATCCGCTTGCATCCGGCGCAAGAATGGGACGCCGTTCATCAGCGCGGACAATAGACAGCTTGGAGGCTTCTTTTGCATCGTCTTCGGGATTCCAGAAAGACCGGACATTTTCACCCAGCGCGTGGGCAATTTTGATTAAGGTGCTGATTGCAGGCGTTTTTTCACGGTTTTCGATCTGAGATAAATAGCTCTTGGATAAGCCCGTTACGTCAGCCAGCTTTTCCAGCGTCCAGCTTTTTGCTAACCGCAACGCTCTGATCCGCTTGGCAATAAGTTCTTCCACCTTTTGGCTTTCGCGTTCCACATCATTCATAATGCAACTTTGTACACTCTCAGCAAACAGATGTCAAGTTTTTATTTTGTCAAATAATAAAAAATTTACCGTTTTAATAATGTAGGGGTAAGCCCAATGCCATTAAGTTAAGGGATGATCCGGAGTGCTGAAATGAAATTTCAGCAGGTGCTAAAATTCGCTTCGCTCATTTCAGCACTCCGGAAGGCTTAACTTAACGGCATTGAGGGGTAAGCCCAATGCCATTAAGTTAAGGGATGATCCGGAGTGCTGAAATGAAATTTCAGCAGGTGCTAAAATTCGCTCCGCTCATTTCAGCACTCCGGAAGGCTTAACTTAACGGCATTG
>DZCT01000408.1 GCA_022736535.1 Desulfatirhabdium butyrativorans
AAACCGCAAAGTCCGCAAAAAATTATCCGTCAGTTTGTTTTTGACAAAGCATTAGAATTGCGTAGCCACTGTCTGAACCCTGATCCTGCGGTAGGGCGGGGTTACGCCCAATGGCATTAAGTTAAGAGAAAAATGTAGGTCGGGGTGAGCCTGCGAACCCCGACATCATCCGGCAGGTGTTGGGGTTCGCAAGCTCACCCCAACCTACGAAATTGTTAACTTAATGCCATTGGGGGTTACGCCCCCGCCGCCCTGCTGCATAACTCCTAATAACATTTAATAACATTTTCAGATCGATTATTCAACTGCGTAACTCGTAATTGGTATAAGATCGGCTTAAAGATTCCTCACTGCGTTCTGAATGCAAGCCTATTTTATAAAATTGGCTCGCTTCGCTCGAAATGACACAGAACTGCGTTTGAAATGACACAGAACTCCGTTCTTCATGTCCCTTCGTGTTCTTCGCGGATTATTTCACCCGAACACCCGTAATGAGCTGGCTCGTAATTCGATCCATCGCGCTCTGCTTTCTTTCTGTTTTGGCTTTTTCCTCTTTCTTCAGCCACACCGATTCGGGGCGGACTTGCAGAATGATGACATTCTGCGGAAAGGGCAGATCGCCGTCTATACCAAATTCAATATCGTAAGGCTTTCCGTAATATTTGTCAATCGCCTTTGCGACCCGGCAAAGTTCCGCCAATTCATCATGGGAGATACAGAAAATCTGTCGCTTGTCTTCCGGCACATTTACTGTGTCAATATCGCTTCCGTTTTCCCGATAGACACACATATTTTCTTTGCTGCCCTTTGTGGATTTGATGACGTTCAGCGTCACCTTGTCAATCAGGTAGTTATCCGGAGTCACCAGCCCGCTGACCACCGCTTCGCCGAGTCCGTAACTCACGTCAACAGATATTTTGGAGCGATCCCCGTTTAAAGGATTCAAAGTAAAAATAACGCCTGAAACCCTTGAATTGACCATCTTGGGAACGCCCACGCCGATATTGAGCAGAAAGCCCATGCCTTTGTTCATGCGGTAAGTGATTGCCTCGATAAAATATGCGCTTGCCCAAGTTTTCTTGATATATTTTGCCAGATCGTTCTGTCCCCGGATATTCAGAAATGTCTCCATCTGCCCGGGCATGGACACCGCGCCGCTGGAGCGAACGGCTACCGGCACATCTTTTACGCCGCACATCCCGCAGAGCTTTTCATATTCCCGGAAAGCTTCGTCGGTGATTTCAGCGGGAATGTCTGCCTGTTCAATAAGATTTACGGCAAATTCGCTTGCCTTGAGACTCTTCTGATATGTCACCTGTCCCAGTTCTCTGAGATATTTGTCTAACTCGTTTTTGATTCCCGTCTCTGTGATAAACAGATCGTTTGCGTAAAGCGTCAGCGCAAATCCGGGACTCACGGGAATTCCGGCTTTCATCATCTCGCCCAGATTGGCGTTTTTCTTTCCGACCAGATTAAAATCCTTACCCTCCAAGTCATTATACCAGAAAGTAAATCGCTTTTCTCTATCGCCCATAACTTCCTCCCTCCTGAGATTGGAAATCGGATATAAGTGGCAGGTTACAGGGGGCAGGTCTCAGGTTGCAGGTTGCAGCCTGTCCACCTGTAGCCTGTTACCTGTCACCTGTTACCTGTCACCCGTCACGCTGCCCGCTCAAGAATCGTAACAGTTCCCTCGTCTCCGTCAATGCGGATCAGATCGCCGGTTTTAATGAAAGATGTGCCTGTGCCTGTTCCCACCACAGTGGGCAGGCCGTATTCCCGGCACACAATCGCAGCATGACACATCGCGCCGCCCACGTCTGTAACCGCGCCGCCGATTCTGCTGAACGCAGGCGCCCAGCTCGGAGAGGTGGTGGTTGCCACCAATATTTCGCCTTCTTCCAGCAATGCCAGTTCTTCAACCCGTTTGATCACACGCGCCTTGCCGACGACAATGCCGGTGGAACCCGGAGAACCTATCAGTTCGGTTCTCTCGCCCTTGCCGGCAGCGTCTTCGACGCCCTTGAGCCATTGCTTCAGCACGCTGGTTGTGACGCCCCACAGCACAATGCTGAAAGGCTCTGTCACCACTTCCGGCGGAACGCCCAGCGCCGGCGGCGGTGTCCATTCTTTGAATTTTTCAAGAACCCCTTTACGCCATTCGATTTCTTTGGGCCAGTAGGAAGGTCCCCGGGGACGGACGCCTGTTGCCCATGCGGTCACATAATCCCACAAGGCTTCCCGGATTTCTCCCCGTTTCAGGTACCAGATGTCTTCCCTGTCTTTTATAAAATCGGCATCCTTGAGAATATCGGACACTTCTCTGACTTTATTCCAGAACAGGCTGTGAAACCAATGTTCAACATAGAACAGATGATCTTCCACATAGGGAAAAACCTTTTGAGAAATGGCGAGCGTCTGCTCAAATGCCTCCCGATCCTCTTCTGTCTGAATCAGAGAGCGGTATTCTTCAATGATGCGGTCCCGTTCCGCGATGAGTTTTGCTGTGGGGCGTCCGACTTCTTTTCCGGCTTTCAGGGATTTGATGTGCATCCGAAGCGATTCAAAGGGGATATTCAGGTTGTCATTCCAAGAGATGTGATGATGATACCAGCCTGTGCCGGTTGAAATGTAGAACCAGGGATAACGGGCTTTTTCCAGTTCTTCAAGCCATTTTTTCCCTTCAGCGCTTTTTTCCATTTCCGTCATCACATCAGCCGCGTTCATGGGTTTGAGCAGAAGCCCCTCAAGTCCGAGTTCTATGCCCAATTTTGCCAGCCGGATGAGTTCCGCGTCCGGTCTGTACATGACCACATCAATGCCGGACACCATTTTAGTCAGCGTGGAAATGGGAATATCCGGGAAAATCATATTTGCCGTATTGATAAAGGTCACATACGCGGCATACCCCAGATTCAGAAACTCAAAATGATACTGCCAGATCAGAATGCCCATGTGAATGAGCCTGTCATACTGGGTCAGGAGATAATAGCCGCTGCCGGTGCCTTTGTTTTCAAACACAACAGATTCGTCTTCCATATCAGGAAGCGGCTTGAAAGATAAGGCTTTTATTTCATCCAACAGTTTGTTTACCTTGACTTTCCAATTTTCATAGAGAGAATCCCAGTTTTCATAATAATAGCCGGCTCGTTTCATGAAAATCGGAATACGGCGCTGAATTTCTTCAGGATCGCTGATGCCGATGGGGGTAATATAGACGCGTCCGTTCACAATCCGGTGATCTATTCCCAGAGCGGGCGGGACCAGAAAGGTACGGGTGTTGTTTTGGGATAAAGCAAGAAACCAGGCTTCATCCCAGATAAGATCAAAGGGGCAGTGCGGTTCGGGATAATGAAGCCCGTCATAATACCACAACTGACTGCTTTCATGCGCGGCGCGGACAGGATCGTCTTTGCTGAACTGGTAATGATAAGGATACATCCGTTCCCAGCCTTCGGTGCCGGGAATTGTCGGAATATCATGCGGGTTTATAAATTTTGAAGCCATTGTATTTCCTCCTGATTGGTGTCCGATAGCAGGTAGCAGGTTGCAGGTGACAGGGGAGTGCAGGCTTGCCAATCTTGCAACCTGTAACCTGCAACCTGCTGTCGGAACAAATTTAAAGCCTGTACCATCTCGGTTCCTCAAATCGCTCGGTGGTTCTCATGATTCGGCTTGTATAGTTCGCCACATAGTTCTGGCGAAGTTTCTGCGTAATCTTCCGAAAATCTTCATTATCAAGGAACCTGCCGATGTCAACGGACGTTTTAAATGTAAATTCCGCGATAATATCTCTTGTGCCGCCGATGACCGAGTTCCACCCGCCGGTCACTTCCATATAGTCAATTTTTGCCATGGTCGGAAGGTGTTCGTTGATAACAAAGTCGGCATATTCTTTTTTCCTGCCGGGAACCAGATTGTAATACTGGTTGTACTTCCAAACCCCTTTCTGTATTTTGTACTTTCCGTGTTTTACCCTGCCCGTGGGCTGAAGAACCCTGCTTCGATAATGGATCACATACTCCTTGAGTTCCTCTATCAGATCAAGGAAAGACTTATCGGAAATGACTTTATAGAGCGACTCAAAGGATTCCGCGCTCTTGAGAGAAATAATGCGAGGTCCTTCTCCCACTTCCACATAAAACCCTCCGACAGACTCAAGCCCGAGTTTGTCCCATTCCGCCATACATTTTTCTGAAAGGAAGTCTTCGTACTCATCTTCCCTGCCCGGAATAATATCCCATTCCTGAGTCAAAATAATGCTCATATCTCCTCCTCTGATTTTAAGAATCCCGATTTTTTTGAATTGGATTCAGATTTTATAAATCATATTGAAAATATATATCACAATAGGTGTACAGGTTGTCAACTCTTTAATTTTTATGATACCTATAAGACTAACTTATGAATGAAACGAGTCTGATGTAAAGACTTTCTCCCCTTTCTTCTCCGGGGAGAGGATAGGGTGAAGGGGGAGTCAATGCCATTAAGTTAAGGAGCGATCCGGAGTGCTGAAATGAAATTTTAGCATCAGTGCTAAAATTCGCTCCGCTCATTTCAGCACTCCGGA
>DZCT01000022.1:0-8385 GCA_022736535.1 Desulfatirhabdium butyrativorans
TCGCTTCGCTCGAAATGACAGAGCAAGAGGGTCAAACGATGCTGTAACCGGACGCGGAGCGTCCGCGTCTGCATTCCCACGCAGAGCGTGGGAACGAGAAATGCCCTTGTGTATGAATACGTTCGCTACATTTCGTGTTTTCGTGTCAACATCTTCAATTCCCAAAAAAAGGAGGCTGTTATGACGACACCGAAACATTGCCCCGGTTTTGAACAGTTCAAAAGTTTGAAGTCCTTCACATGTACATGCCCCGAATGCGGCGCGAAAAAAGAAATTTTTTCCGATGAATTCGGCAAAACGCACAAATGCGACAAGTGCAACAAAGAAATAGACTTTACTCAGTGCAAACTTGAGGGATGAGTCTGAAGCGATTGAAAATCAGCCACGAATGAACACAAATTTTTCACGAACAGAAGAACACGAATTTTTTTAAAATGAAAAGTCAAAATTATCTGAAAACATTAAAAATAATTTCGTGTTCTTCGTGTTAAAAAATTAGTGTTCATTCGTGGCGAAAAAAAGGAGAATCTGACGAAATGGATGTTTTGCTGCTTTCGCGGCTGCAATTTGCCGCTGCCACCATGTTCCATTTTCTGTTTGTCCCGCTGACGCTCGGATTGTCCGTTCTGGTGGCATACATGGAAACAAAATATGCCAGAACCGGAGACGAAACCTATCTGTCCATGACCAAATTCTGGGGCAAACTGTTCCTGATTAACTTCGCCTTGGGCGTGGTGACGGGAATTACGCTTGAATTTCAGTTCGGAACGAACTGGTCCCGCTACTCCGCCTATGTGGGAGATATTTTCGGCTCGCTGCTTGCCATTGAAGCAACCGCAGCCTTTTTTCTGGAATCCACGCTCCTCGGCGTCTGGATTTTCGGATGGAAAAAACTTTCGCGAAAAGCTCATGCGGCTGTGATGTGGATTGTCGCGCTCGCGGGTACGCTTTCCGCAGTCTGGATACTCATCGCCAACGGCTGGATGCAGCAGCCGGTGGGATATGTTATCAGAAACGGCAGAGCGGAACTTGCTGATTTTTTTGCAGTCGTTTTCAACCCTTTCGCTATGCTTGAATTTCTTCACACGGTCAGCGCGGCTTACGTCCTGAGCGCATTCTTTGTGATAGGCATCAGCGCATATCATCTCCTGAAAAAACAGCATGTTGAATTTTTCACCCGCTCTTTCCGCATTGCGCTGGTCTTCGGACTGGTTTTTTCGATATTTGCCGCTGTCAACGGCGACATGCACGGCGTTCACGTCACAAAAGTTCAGCCTGCAAAGCTTGCCGCGATGGAAGCCCACTGGAAAACTGCTGCTCGTGCGCCGCTTCATCTCTTTGCCCTTCCTGATGAAAAAAATGAAAAAAACCTCATTGAAATCGGTTCGATTCCCGGATTGCTCAGTTTTCTGGGACACCACAATTTTGACGCGGAAGTCAAAGGTCTGAAAGATTTTCCCAAAGAAGAAAGACCGCCGGTGCTTCTCTCATTTATAGCCTTCAGAACCATGGTGGGGCTGGGAACGCTGTTTCCGATTCTGATGCTCATCGGATGGTATCTGAGAAATCGCCTCACGGAAAGCCCGGTGTATCTCAAGACAATGCTTTTTGCGATTCCGCTGCCTTACATTGCCATTGAAATGGGATGGGTGCTGGCGGAAGTGGGGCGTCAGCCCTGGATTGTTTACGGTCTGATGAAAACTTCGGATGCGGTGTCTCCGATTGCAACATCTCAGGTCTTTGTCTCGCTGATTGCCTTCATTCTGGTTTACGGACTTCTCGGCGCGACCGGTTTTTATCTCATTGCAAAAAACGCCAAAAAAGGACCGGTTCATTTTTAAGTAAAGCGGGTTTGAAACCCGCTTAAGGTGAGAAACGGGTTGAAAACCCGTTCTACAAGTATCAGCTATCGGCTGATAACTGACAACTTACTTTTCAGGAGGTAAGAAATGGCTTTACAAACCACATGGTTTCTGCTGTGGGGGCTGCTGTGGGCGGTGTTTTTCATGACAGACGGCTTTGATTTCGGCATCGGCACACTTTACCCCTTTCTCGGAAAAAACAATGACGAAAAACGCATCATGCTCAATTCCATGGGACCGCTCTGGGACGGCAATGAAGTCTGGCTGATTACCGCCGGCGGCGTGACCTTTGCGGCATTTCCGAAAGTTTACTCGGTGATGTTCTCATCGCTCTATTCCGCACTCATGCTGATTCTTTTTGCCCTGATTCTGCGGGGCGTGTCGCTGGAATTTCGCGGCAAGGTGAGCGATGCGGGCTGGCGGACGCTCTGGGACACCTGCATTTTTATCGGCAGTTTTCTCCCCGCGCTGCTCTTCGGCGTGGCGTTTGCCAACATTTTCCAGGGCATTCCCATTGACGAAAACGGCGTTTATCTCGGAACGCTTTTCACGCTGCTGAATCCTTACGGCTTGCTGGGCGGATTGCTGTTCCTTTCCCTGTTTCTGGTTCACGGCGCGCTGTGGCTCGCCATTAAAACCGAGGGCGAACTTCACGACAGAGCCGTATCTGCCGCAAACAAGATATGGTTTCTGCTGCTGATTGCCGCAGTCGTATTTCTGGTTGCCACAAAATACAAAACCGCGCTGTATGACAACTACATCGCCAATCCCATATTGTTTCTCTTACCGGTGCTGAATGTTCTCGCGCTGTTGGGAATCAAATTTTATCTCACGAAAAAGACATACTTCAAAGCATGGTTTGCCTCTGCGCTGACCATTGTGCTGTGTACCTTTTTCGGCGTGATCGGACTGTTTCCGAATCTCTTTCCCTCGTCAGTCAGCCCGGAGTACAGCCTCAGCGCATATAACGCGTCCTCAAGCCCGCTGACCTTGAAAATCATGCTGGTTGTGACGGTGATTTTTATCCCGGTGGTCATTGCCTATCAGGTGTGGGCATACAACCTGTTCAAAGGCAAAGTCACCAAAGCGGATTTGGCTTATGAGGAAGACGCCGCGTATTAATTTGCAAATCTGTCTGTAGGGGCAACCCCCTGTGGTTGCCCTGTGTGAAAGGAAAGGGTAAGGAGTCAGCGAAGAATCTCTTATTATAACCGCAGAGACGCTACAGAGACGCAAAATCCTGCGTCTCTGCATCCTGCGTCTTTGTAGCCACGCCAACCACGGTAGGGTGGGCAGAGCGGCGCAGAGAGATTGTCTGTAAAGTGAATTTTTGATGCGCTCTGCCCACCCTGCATCTGCACCTGTAGAGACGCAAAATCTTGCGTCTCTACTTTGCGAGAAATAATAAAAGATTTCTCGCATCTGTTCTTAGCCTCGGCGCAGAGAGCGCAAAGGATTTTTGACATCGAATCGCTATCAGTTGCTCAAATTTCTGAAGCGTTAAGTGATTTGGCAGCTTCGCTTTCTTCGGCATGTTCTTTTTCAGCAGAAGCCGAGATCAGCATCTCCGGCTGAACTTTTTGCAGAAATGCCACAAAAAACGCGGTCACAATGCCCTCAATAATCATCACCGGCAGATGCGCGCCCGCGACCATCAGCGCCATCTGAAAAAAATTTTCTTCTGTAAACATCAATGCCAGCGCCACAATCACCGCGCCGAACAGAACTGAGCAGAAACCGCAGGCAAAAGCTCCCGCCGCCGCGACAGCAGGCTTTTTGTTCAGGAGGGGACTGAACAGAAAATAACACAGAACCGCCGGCATTGCCATAATCACGGTATTTACGCCCAGTGTGGTGATGCCGCCGAACTGAAAAAACATGGCTTGGAGAATCAGCGCGACCAGAATCGCGGGAAACGCCGCCCACCCGAGCAGAAGCCCCACAATTCCGTTGAGAATCAGATGAACGCTTGAGGGGCCGATGGGGACATGAACCAGTGAAGCCACAAAAAAAGAAGCTGACAGAATGCCGACTTTGGCAATGCGGTCATAATCCAATTTTTTCAGACCGATTGCCGTGCCGGTCGCGGCGATTGCCGCGCCCGTAATCAGCACGGGTGCAGATAAAATTCCTTCGGAAATGTGCATAATTTATTTACCCCCGTAGGGTGGGCATGAAATGCCCACCCTACAAAAAAGGGCAACCACGGGGGGTTGCCCCTACCGTTTGCGATTTTCCGTAGGGGTAAGCCCCCGTGCTTACCCTGTGGGCATTTTTTAATAAGATGAAATGCCCGCCCTACAAAAAAAGGGCAACCACGGGGGGTTGCCCCTACTTTGTTTTCCAGTCAAGAAACTGAACCCACAGCACCGCGCCGAGTTCCACGTCTTTGTCCTGACCCTCATGTTTGATTTTATAATCCGCTGTGTTCAAAGCGGCAAATCCCCACCAGCCGGAGCGGGGCGCGGCGTAAGTAAAAACGCCGTTGGCATCCGCCTTCACCGCCTGCGTGACCATGTAATCTGTCGGGGCTTCCGCTTTTTTGTCTTCATTGTAATATTCGATTTCCACCTCTGCATAAGGCACTGCTTTTCCGTCCAATTTGACAATTCCCTGAAAAACATTTCCGGCATAGAGCGCAAAGGGCTTTGACAGCGGAACGATTTCTGTTTTGATACCGGCTTCCGCGTCCCAGCCTTCATCATCGCCGAAAGCCGTCACCACCGTCTTTGTATAATGAACGATGAAACAGTCTTCGGCAGGTTCCCAGTAAGGCACGGGTTCCATGTAAAACATATAAATTCCGGGACGTTTGATACTGTAATCTGTTTCCCATGCCGTATGCGCCATCACCTGAGCCTTTTTCAGCGCGAGGAGCAGGTCTTCGGTTTTGCCGCCTGTTATCACGCTGAAAGCTTTGGGTTTTTCCAGTTCCATGCCGATCATCTCAAAGGGATGGGAAAAGGAAAGTTTCAGGCTGAGGGTTTTGTTTTCTCCCTGCATGACCATCGAGTCTGAGGGGATGACCATTCCGTAATGGGCAAAAGCTGCGCCGCTGCTGAAACATACAAACAGAAAAAGCAAAAACGTAATTTTTTTCATAAGTAAGCCCCTTTCACAAAAAAAATACCACGAGCGTTTCATATCTTCATGATACGGATATAAACCTTCGTGGTTTGAATTAAGTCGGATAAAAATTAAATTGTATGTGCTTTGCAAGCTTCAGCCTGCGAATTATGTTCTCTTAATATATGAAGAAAGGGGATGCGTCAATAACAAAAAAGATTTTTTTTGAATTCTTATCTCCAAATATGGATCAGCAGGGTCACAAACTGAGTTTCTTAAAGAAACTCAGTTTGTTTCAGAGGTTGTTTCAGCGTTCAGAATCGGTTGCAGGGGATATTTGCCAGTGCTTCTTCGATAATGTCATCCACCCTGTCAGCAAATTTTTCAATGGGATATTCCGCGCCGCAAGACTTGCAGCGTAAATTGACTTTCCGTCATAATGCCTGAACGATTAAATGCCCGTTGCATTTCAGGCAGCGAATTTTTGTATTTTTGGAAAAGCGCATGATTTTTCTCGATAAAATTAAGTATTCATTTTGTATTTTCAAAGTTTCCCGCAAATGTTTCTCGCAAAGAACGCTAAGAACGCTAAGTTTTTATTCTTTTTATCTTTTTTCTTTGCGCCCTCTGCGCCTTTGCGAGAAACATTTTTTAAAATTTCTTGCAAAGCGTTTTTTCTCGCAAAGACCGCTAAGAACGCAAAGTTTTTATTCTTTTTATCTTTTTTCTTTGCGCCCTCTGCGCCTTTGCGAGAAACATTTACGCTTTAATATTGCAAAATCTTCTGTTTTTCAAGAAAAAAGGATAATAATTTTTTCTGAGACCCTTCGCTACGCTCAGGGTGACAGTACAGTGTGTCATTCTGAGCGACAGCACAGTGTGTCATTCTGAGCGGAGCGAAGAATCTCAATTTCTCGCTTCGCTCGAAATGACATGCCAGCCTGCTCAAAATGACATTGCGCTAAAAAGCATTGAAAATTAAATTCTGAACTTGCAATCTCAAAAGCAAATTGTTAAGATAGATTTTCTGTGAGATGCCGCAGTTGTCTTATAACCATTTGTTTTCTTATTCAATTAAAAAATAAACGACCTGAGTTTTATAAAAAATTTGATAATAGAAGGAATATAAAAGATGCGCATTCATCTTATTGCAGCGGCAAGACCGAATTTCATGAAAATTGCGCCCCTTTACCACGCACTGAAAAAAGAAGACTGGGCAGAGCCGGTCATCGTTCATACGGGACAGCATTATGATCTGAATATGTCGGATGTTTTTTTTCATGACCTCGGTCTTCCCGCGCCGGACATTCATCTCGGCGTCGGAAGCGGCTCTCATGCCCAGCAGACCGGACAGGTGATGATGGCTTATGAAAAGATTCTTGTGGAAAAACAGCCTGATCTGGTCGTGGTGGTCGGGGATGTCAATTCCACAATGGCGGCAACGCTGGCAGCGGTCAAGTTAGGCATCAAGGTGGCGCATTTGGAAGCCGGGCTTCGGTCTTTTGACCGCACCATGCCCGAAGAAATCAACCGTTTGGTCACGGACGCGCTGGCGGACATTCTTTGGACGCCTTCTCCGGACGGCGATGAAAATCTCATGCGGGAAGGCGTGGCTCCTGAACGGATTCAGCGGGTGGGCAATATTATGATTGACTCGCTGGAAATGTTGCGGGATAAAATCGAGCAGCAGACCGCGGCAAAAGAAATCGGCGTAACTCATGGAGAATACGTGATGGTCACGCTACACCGCCCTTCCAACGTGGATAATCCGAAAATTCTGACGTCGCTCTGCGAAATGCTCTGCCGTATTTCCCGAAAGATTCCGATGGTTTTTCCGGTTCATCCCCGCACCCGCAAGAATCTTGAGAAAAGCAGTCTCATGTCTCTTGTCGCGGAAAATCCCGGACTTCATCTTCTCGAACCCTTGAATTATATTCGTTTTATGAATCTGGTATTTAACTGCCGCTTTGTGATTACGGATTCGGGCGGCATTCAGGAAGAAACGACGTATCTCGGCATTCCCTGCCTGACCCTGCGCCCCAACACCGAGCGTCCCGTCACCGTCACGCAGGGAACGAACCGCCTGTGCAAAATGGAAGAACTTGAAAAAAATGCACTTATGGTTCTGGCGGAAAAAAACCGGAAGGCAAATAAAATTGACTTGTGGGACGGCAAAACCGCCAGCCGGGTGGTGGAGGCGATAAGGGGTAAGAGGTAAGAGGTGAGGGGTTCGGGGTTCGGGGAGCCTCTGACCTCGCACCTCTGACCCCGTACCCGAATTTATTATAAGAGGTAAGAGGTGAGGGGTAAGAGGCAACCTCTGACCTTGCACCCGAATTTATTATAAGGGGTAAGAGGTGAGGGGTTCGGGGAGCCTCTGACCTCGCACCTCTGACCCCGTACCCGAATTTATTATGACAGATTTTATACTTATCACAATTGATGTTGAGGACTGGTTTCAGGTCGAGAATTTCAAGGAGTGGATTCCTTTTTCCTCATGGGCGTCACGAGAAATGCGGGTGGAAAAAAACACGCGTGCGCTTCTTGATCTGCTGGATTTCCGCCATGCCACATTTTTTATTCTCGGATGGCTTGCGGAGCGGCTTCCGGGGCTTGTCCGGGAAATTCACAGCCGGGGGCATGAAGTGGCGTCTCACGGCTATAATCACCATTTGTGCAACTGGCAGAGCCGCTCGGATTTGACAAATGATCTTTCTGATAGTAAAAAGAGATTGGAAGACATTATCGGCGTGGCGGTGAGCGGATACCGTGCGCCCAGTTTTTCCATTGATAACGACATCTTAAAAATCATAGAAAGCTGCGGCTACCGCTATGATTCGAGTTTCAATTCTTTCGGAATGCACGAGCGTTACGGAAAAGCGGATTTGTCGCAATTTGAGAGAAAAGGCATTGCGGTTCGGCTTTCGGAAAATTTCTATGAACTTCCGGTCAGCAATGTGAAGTTGGGAAACCGCATTCTGCCTTGGGGCGGCGGCGGGTATTTCCGGCTGATTCCTTTTCCGATTTTCCGTGCCGGCGTCCGGCAAATCCTGAAATCAGACGGAGCATATCTTTTTTATATGCACCCTTGGGAAATTGATCCGGATCAGCCGCGAGTAAATGAGGCATCATGGTCTTATAAATTCAGGCATTATACGAATCTGAAAAAGACGCGGGCAAAATTGTCGGCTGTTTTTGAGACATTCAAGGAAGCCCGATTTGTCAGTTGCAAAGAATTTTTAGCCACGAATTGACACGAATTTTTCACGAATTAAAAACCGAAAAAAACACGAATTGTTCTTCTCGTTCCCACGCTCCGCGTGGGAATGCAGACGAGACGCTCCGCGTCTGACTTTGACCGTGACGACGTTCCCACGCAGAGCGTGGGAACGAGATTATCATAACTTCGTGTTTTTTAATTCGTTTTAATTCGTGTGCATTCGTGGCAAAAAACAGT
>DZCT01000022.1:8485-20520 GCA_022736535.1 Desulfatirhabdium butyrativorans
CAGTTGCAAAGAATTTTTAGCCACGAATTGACACGAATTTTTCACGAATTGAAAAACACGAATTTATTTTAAATAATTAATTCAAATTAAAAACAATCCTCACGAATAAAAAAATGTTCGTGTTTTTTTCAGTTTTTAATTCGTTTTAATTCGTGAGAAATTCGTGTGCATTCGTGGCAAAAAACAGTCAGTTGCAAAGAATTTTTAGCCACGAATTGACACGAATTTTTCACGAATTGAAAACCGAAAAAAAACACGAATTGTTATATCATTTCGAGCGAGTTATGTCATTTCGAGCGAAGCGAGAAATCTTTTTCGTTCCCACGCAGAGCATGGGAACGAGATTATCATAACTTCGTGTTTTTTAATTCGTGAGAAATTCGTGTGCATTCGTGGCAAAAAACAAACACACACTTATTAAAGCCGATGAAAATAAAAACCATTGAAAACAAAGATATTGAAGCGTGGGACGAATATGTTTACACGCATCCCCGCGCCACGCTTTATCACCTGTCCGGCTGGCGGAATGTCATTCAAAAAACCTACGGACATAAGACATTTTATCTGATGGCTGTCAAAGACGACGGCACAATTTGCGGCATTCTGCCGCTGGTTCATCTCAAACATTTTATTTTCGGCAATACCCTGTTTTCCATTCCTTTTTTTGATCTGGGCGGCGTTCTCGCGGATGATGAGCAAAGCGAAAACACGCTCTTAATCGAAGCGTTGCGGCTTGCCCGAAAACTGAGAGTCGGCAATATCGAACTTCGCCATATCGAGCCGCTTTCCTCTCTGCGTTCCGGTATGCTGGATAATTTTGATCTGTCCCGGTCACTGCAAACCCGTTCCCACAAAGTTCTCATGCGCCTTGAACTGCCCGAATCTTCGGAAGAATTGATGAAATCTTTTAAGGCAAAACTGCGGAGTCAGATCAACAAGCCGATAAAAGAAGGACTGACCGCAAACATCGGCGGTAAAGAACTGCTTGATGATTTTTACAAAGTTTTTCTGATAAACATGAGAGAGTTGGGATCGCCGGTTCACTCAAAGAAATTGATGAAAAATGTGCTTGATGAGTTCGCGGGTAAAGCCAGAATTGTGACAGTTTATAAAGAAAATCAGGTGTTGGCGTGCAGCTTTATCATCGGATTCAGAAACATACTGGAAAATCCCTGGGCATCCGCGCTCAGAGAATACAGCCGTTTAAGTCCCAATATGCTGTTATACTGGACAATGCTCGCTTATGCCTGCGACAATGACTACACCTATTTCGACTTCGGACGCTCTTCTCCTGATGAGGGAACGTATAAATTTAAAGCGCAGTGGGGCGCAAAACCCACGCAATTGAATTGGCACAATATTTATTTAAACAGCTCGCCGCCTGAACATGCTGAAAAATCCAGATTTGACAAGGCAATTGAGTATTGGAAGAAACTGCCGGTTTCACTGACAAGAATCATCGGACCCATGATTCGCAAACATATCGGACTCTAAATGAATATTTCTATTATTTCACTCACATGGAATTCGGAAAAGTATATCGGCAAATGTATGGATACGCTGTTTTCCGCTCTTGAGAATGAAAATGTCTCCTATGAAATTTTCATTGTGGATAACGGCTCACGGGATGCCACGCTCTCCATCCTCCAATCCTTCCAAGACAAACATCCCGGACGTATCCGCTTAATATCTCTTGAAAAAAATACCGGCACGACTTATTCCCGCAATCTGGCGCTGAAGCAGGCAATCGGAGATGATATTGTGATTATGGATTCGGATGTTGAAGTAAAGCCGGGGACTATCCCCGCGCTGAGAAACATGCTGAAAACACAGAGCAATACGGGTTTAGTTGCACCCCGGCTGCTGTATCCCAACGGACATCTTCAAAAATCTGTGGATGTGTTTCCCACTGTTTTTACAAAACTTTACCGATACTTTTTTTTAAAATGCGTTGAAAAGCGGAAAAACCGCTTGCCGCTGAATCCGGAACCCTGTGAGGTGGATTATGCCATTTCCGCCCTTTGGGTGATGAAAAGACAAGCTTTTGAAAAAGTGGGATTTTTGGATGAAAATATCTTTTACTCTCCCGAAGACGTGGATTATTGTCTGCGTTTACGGAAAGCAGGATATAAAATTATATATGATCCCCGTGTGACAGCAATTCATCATACACAAGAAATTTCAAGGGGTTTTCGGCTGAACAAGGCGGCTTTCAGCCATGCGAAAGGCTTGCTGTATTATTTCAGAAAACACGGATATATTTTTAAAAAGCCGGTTTTTTAACCACGAAAGGCGAACCACGAAAGGTGAACCACGAAGGACACGAAATTTATGAAAAACATGAAAGTTGCGAAAAAGAATTTCGTGTTTTTCGTTTCTTTCGTGTCCTTCGTGGTTCGTCTTTTCGTGGTTCAAAACAACGGACAAAACTATGTGCGGCATCGCAGGAAAATACAATTTTCAGACAGATGAACCCGTGTCCGAGTCCCTCATCAAAGCCATGTGCGACAGGATTGTTTACCGGGGACCGGATGACGGAGGCGTTTATACGGAGGGAAATATCGGGCTGGGACACCGGCGCCTGAGCATTCTGGACCTTTCCGAACTGGGACACCAGCCCATGTCCTCGCAAGACGGGACGGTCTGGATTACCTTCAACGGAGAAATTTATAATTTTCAGTCCCTTCGGCAAGACCTTATTTCAAAAGGATATTCTTTCAAAAGCAACTGCGATACGGAAGTCATCATCGCGCTGTATCAGGAATACGGAAAAACATGTCTCAAATATCTCAGAGGCATGTTTGCTTTTGCCTTATGGGACAAAAAAAACGCAAGCCTTTTTCTCGCGCGTGACCGCATCGGAAAAAAACCGCTCTTTTACTGCTCTGACGGAAAAACCTTTATTTTTGCCTCTGAAATCAAGGCGATATTGGAAGACCCGCTGGTTAAAAAAGAGATATGCTATGAGGCATTGTGCGACTATTTCAAATATCTCTATGTGCCTGATCCCAAGACGATTTACAAAAATATCTGGAAATTAGAACCCGGTTACTGCCTGACCTGTTCAAAATCAGGGATCAAAAAAGAACAATACTGGGATGTCTCTTTTGCGGAAAAAAGCAGGGGCAGCCTGAGAGATATTTCCGAGCAACTGCTGAGTATTCTGGATGAAAGCGTGAGACTCCGCATGATCAGCGATGTGCCGCTCGGCGCATTTCTGAGCGGCGGCATTGACTCCGGCGGCGTAGTCGCGTTGATGGCAAAGCAGCAAAGCAATCCCGTCACCACCTGTTCCATCGGCTTTGATGATGCGGATTATGACGAAATCCGCTTTGCCCGCACGGTTGCGGAAAAGTTCCATACCGATCACCATGAATTTACCGTCAAGCAGAAGGCTGCGGAAATTCTCAGCGATCTTGCCTACTACTTTGACGAGCCATTTGCGGATCAGTCGGCAGTGCCGACTTATTATGTCTCAAAGCTGGCAAGGCAGAAAGTGACGGTTGCGCTTTCCGGAGACGGCGGCGATGAGAATTTCGCGGGATACGAAAAATACTATCTCGATGATGTTGAAAACAGCATCCGCAACTGCATTCCGAATTTTATCCGCAAGCCGCTTTTTCCGGCGATTTCACGGCTGCTGGCAAACTCGGAACATCAACTCCTGCGCCGGGGGGCAACTTTGCTCAACACCTTGGGCTTTGAGTCGGACTACGGATTTTATCTGACAAACACGGAATTTCCCGCTCCGGTGTGGGACAGCATTGTGAATGACGACACCCGAAGAAAAATAGGGGATTATGATCCTTTTTCGGTGACGCGGTACTATTATCACAAAGCAGACACGGACAACCATCTTTCCCGGATTCTTTACACGGATTTGAAAACCTATCTGACCGGAATTTTGGTGAAAGTGGACCGCATGAGCATGGCGCATTCCCTTGAGGTGCGGTCGCCGATTCTGGATCAGGAGGTGATCGAATTTGCAGCCGGCATTCCCGCCGCACTCAAATACAGGCGGGGAGAGAAAAAATACATTTTAAAGCAGTGTTTTCAGCAGATTCTGCCGGATGAAATTCTGTACAGGAAAAAGATGGGATTCTGCGCGCCCATCGCTGACTGGTTCCGGGGCGAAATAAAAAACTTGACAAAGGATTACTTTTTTTATAATAATACTGGATTAAAATACTTTTTTAATCCGGGTTCTCTGAAAAATCTCTGGGATCAGCATCAGAGCGGAAAAAGAAATCACGCCAGTTTGCTGTGGAGTCTGCTGATGTTTGAACTCTGGTACAGAAGATTTATGGATTAAGATTTCTCGCTTCGCTCGAAATGACATAAAACAGCAGGGCGGGCATTCATGGTAGAACGGGTTTAAAACCCGTTTTACTGCGATTTACAATGGACTGAAATGAAAAATAAAACTGTTTCCATCATTATTCCGGCATATAATGAAGAAAAGCATCTTCCCGCGTGTTTGGATTCTGTTCTTCGCCTTGACTATCCACGACAACACATTGAAATAATTGTCATTGACAATGGCTCTGAAGACCGGACAAGAGACATCGCCGCGGCTTACGGTGCGAAAGTCCTCCGAAATGATTCAATGAATGTTTCCGGGCTGCGGAATTTCGGCGTGAGAGAGGCAAAGGGAGACATTCTTGCATTCGTTGACGCTGACTGTATTGTCTCAAAAGAATGGCTCAAAAACGCCTCAGTGTATTTTGATGATATGACCGTTGCCGCGTGGGGCGCGCCGCCGGTTATTCCGGAAGACGCCACATGGGTGCAACAGGCATGGTTTCTGATCCGTCAGAAAGAAAATCAGGTGCAGGAAACCGACTGGTTAGAAACCATGAATCTTTTCGTGAGAAAAGATCAGTTTCTGGCTGCGGGCGGATTTAATGAAAATCTCGTGACTTGTGAAGATGTGGATTTCAGCTACCGCATCCGAAAATACGGAAAAATCATTTCAGACAGCCGCCTGAACGTCATTCATCTGGGGGAAGCCGCCACTGTAAGGCATTTTATCAAAAAAGAAATTTGGCGGGGGCATAGCAATTTTCAGGGCATTTTCAGTCACGGTCTGACGCTGAAAGAAATTCCGAGTCTCTTTATTCCCTTATATTTCGGCATCTTTTTGCCTGTAATTTTCCTCTCGGCTGTTCTGTTTTCTGACGCATGGCTGGCAGCCGGTCTTTTGTTTTATCTGATTCCCAGCGCGGCGGTGCTGTTAAAAATCCGAAGGAAAAAAGCCGCAGGGATACCGATGCTCAACCTGCTATTTTTGCTTCAGATTTATTTTTTCTCCCGAACCGTGGCTGTAGCAGGACGGTAAACATCTCACTCCTACGGAGTTCGGATTCGAGAGAGATATTTTTCGGCTGCAAAGATGACGCTCCTTCGGCGCTTTTCGCGGCGACATATTCTCGTTCCCACGCTCCGCGTCAATGCCGTTAAATTAAGCCTTCCGGAGTGCTGAAATGAGCGCAGCGAATTTTAGCACTGTAAAAAATGCTAAAATTTCATTTAAGTTAAGCCTTCCGGAGTGCTGAAATGAGCGCAGCGAATTTTAGCACTGTAAAAAATGCTAAAATTTCATTTTAGCACTCCGGATCGCCCCTTAACTTAATGCCATTGATTCGCCGCGTAGGAACGCAGATTAAGGATTTTTCTATGAAAACAAACAAAACATCAGGTATGTTATACACGGTCTTTTTTCTCCTGTTGCTGATTTTTTTTAATGAAAATGCAAACAGTTCTGTAATCACACTGATTGATTTCGGCGGGGCGGAAAATCAAAATACTTTCGGGCTTGCCGGGTGGAATACCGTCATAAAAGACAAATACACGGATTATATTGATCCGGGCGATGCGCTTCCCAAAGGCACGAGCATAACGGTAGGAAAAAATCAGGACTATGACTATCAGGGCGTACAGGGAGCTTCGAGAGCATTTGTCAAAGGCGATGAAATTCTGGTAACATGGTATAATCATTCGGATAGAGAAATCAGCTTTAGTCCGAGAATCAGCTTTGTTCACGCAGGCCGCTTTGAGAAAAAAGAACAATGGCGCAATATGTCGGAAACCCTTGTTCCGCCAAAAGGAACAGCTCTGAGTTATTTTGATATTACGGACGATGCGGCGGGAAGTTATTCTATCGTAAATATCAACGTCAATTACGCAAACAACAAAACACTGATTTGCGATAAAATTGAACTGACTGACGAAATAGATACCGCGCCGCCTGCTGTCCCCCGGCAACTGAAAGCAAAAGCTGAATCCTACAGAACCATAGATTTGACATGGGAAGCTTCACGAGATAATCAGCAGACCGCGGGATACCGGGTCTTCAGAGACGGCTCATTTCTGAAAATCGTGACAGATAACCGCTATTCAGATGCAGGACTGATGCCGGATACGGCATATCAGTATTCAGTCACGGCGTTTGACATCAGAAAAAATGAAAGCGCGCATTCCGCTCCGGTCACGATAATGACTTTGAAAAGACAAGCCGATGATTTGCGGATTTATCCTTCCTCCGACTTTGACTACAAAGGCGCTTTCAAACTGCCCGAAGGCTCAAACGGCGTGGGTTGGGCTTACGGGGGCAGAGGCATGACGTATTATCCCGGCGGCGACGCCGATGGACCGGACGACGGCTATCCTGGCTCAATTTTCGCAACCGGCTGGAAAGGCGATGTGGGCATGGAAAGCTATGTTTCGGAAATCAGCATTCCTGTCCCGGTCATTTCTCCTGACAAAGATGTAAACGAGTTGAACGCCGCCGGAACTTTGCAGAAATTTTACGATATTACACAGGGACGGTTCAATAAAATCGGCTCTGTCAGCACTTACGGAGACATTGCCTATCTCCGTCATCTCAGCCGGAACGGGGGCGCGCAGCAAACAGACAAGCTGCATTCAACATGGGGAAAACATTTTCAGCTTGAAAAATATGTCTCACACAGTTGGTGCGAGCTGAATTTGTCTGATCCTCAGCCCTGCGGCGGATGGTTTATCGGCGACAAAAAAGGCAAGCCCTTGAATTACTCGCTCAACAGCTATCTTTTCTCCATTCCGGAAGACTGGGCAGCCGCGAACACGCCGGGAAAACTGCTGGCAACCGGCGGATACCGCGGCGGCGGCACAGGCGGCAGAGGACCTTCGTTATATGCTTACGGACCCTGGAATGAAGGCAATCCGCCCCCGCCGAATGCGGAACTGGGCTATACAACGCTGATTCAGTATTCCCTTGAATCAGATTACACTTCCGATCCCTCCCAGTCAATGGCAGGGTGGACAAGAGCCGATGATTTCGGTGGAGGCGACTGGCTGACTGTCGGCAACAAATCCGCCGTAATTCTTGTCGGAACAAAAGGAATCGGCAAATTCTGGTACGGATTTCCGGACGGAACGCTGTATTCGGGGCAGGATTGGCCCAACCGGGGATATTGGGCGGAAAAAACGCAGGCGCAGATTCTCTTTTATGATCCCGCAGACCTCGCCGCGGTCACGCACTGCAAAATGCAGCCCTACGAACCCCAGCCCTATTCGGTGATGAATCTTGAGCCGTTCATGTATAAGAAACAAAAAGCAGTCAATCAGAATCATCTGATATGCGCGGCATGTTTTGACCGAACACACGGATTTCTTTATGTGATTGAAAATGAAGCCTACGGCAGACACGGCGACGGAAACATCCTTGTGCATGTTTGGAAAGTAAATGCTCCATAAATCCTGTTAATCCTTTAATCCGGAAAATTTCAGTTCAGACACTTTTCCGCCCGCGCCTCTACTGCCTGAACTGCAATAACAGTAACTTCATATTATATAAAAAATGCTGAATCTATACATCATCCTTTTAACTTTAGGTATTATTCATGTCGGATACATTTTTCTGGCAATTATTTATCCCAAAAAAGAAGATGAATACCAACCGCCTGACAGAAAGTATTCAATAGAACATATTATCTGTTTTAAGAATGAGTCAAAATTCATCAAAGAAAAACTGAAAAACTGTTATGAAATTGATTATCCTTTTCTTCATCACACCTTTGTAAACGATAACTCTACAGATGACACCTTAGCGATTTTGGAGAAATACAGACAGACAGATACAGACATCATCAGCAATGCCCAAGATGTGGGAAAAAACCGCTCTCAGATCAAAGCGGTAAATCGCAGCAGTTCAGACCTTGTTTTATTTACAGACGCCAATGTTTTTCTTGAAAAAAATGCGCTGAATGCGCTGATCAGATATTTTGACGATGAAAACATAGGCGGCGTATGCGGAGACGTGACCACCACGACAGATATGAAGCATCAAGAGATTTCCGGGAGATATTGGGAAGTTGAAAAAAATATTAAAAGATTTCAGTCCCTGTTCGGCGCGGTCATCGGCTTTGACGGCGGTTTTTACTGTGTAAAAACCGCATATTATAAACTCAGAAAAGAGAATGAATTAAGCGATTTTGAAACGGCATTTCTCATATTTAAACAGGGAAAAGCGATAAAATATGCAAAGGATGCCTCAGCCGTCGAATTGGAAAGAAGAAAGCTGACAGATTCCTTCAAAGCAAGGATAAGAGCCTCAAACCGGGTGTTCTGGAGCTTCAGGAGAATATTCAAATATATCAATGCGCTTAAACTGTCCGTGCTTGTCCATTTTACATTGCACAAACTGTTGCGATACCTTTTTGTCATCACATTTATTTTGTCGCTGCCTTCTATTGTCATTGATCTATACCGGATTTCTCCTTTTCTGCTGCTGATATTTTGGGTGCCGTATATTTACCGATTTGTGATAGAAAGCATTGCTTTATCTATCGGCGGCGTGATTGCCCTGACCGGATATGAATATAAAATATGGTCGAATAAAAAAGACCACAGATTATGAAGATTTCTTCTGTGATCGGGAAATGTCGGCAGCGGTGCAGAAAGCAGTGATCCTAACCTTTTTAATTAACAGGATTTCGTCATAATGGTAAAGATTTGACAACTTTTGAAAAGTTGTCAAATCTTAAACGATTATTTTCACACCCCCATACCGCGAATCCTTTTATCATTCATCAGCCGCTGCTGAATGCCCTTGCCGATCTGATAGGTACGGCTGAATTCGGACCAGAACTCTTTATCTTTTTCTTTCCAGTCTGCCCCGAAGCGTTCATCAAAATAACTTCCTAATTTCTCAAACAGAAATTTCCACGGCGGTTCGCCCCGCTCATGCGCGCCGAGAAGCGATTCTAAAAGTTCTTCCAAGTCTGCCAGCGATTCTTTCGGAAGATAGGAAATAGCGCCTTTGCGAATGGATTCCATCAATGTTTCAGGGTTGATCGCATGAGCCGTAAGCATGACGGCAGGGATATTCTGTTTTGCGGCTTCTTCCAACAGTGTCAGCCCGTTGACGCCCATAATATCCAGAATCGCCAGATCATATCGGTTCTTTCTGATTTTCCGGGAAGCAGTTTCGTAATCCCGCGCCGTGTCAATCTCCGCTTCATCCAGAATGTCTTCTATGGTTTCCAGAACATCTTCTTCATCATCCACAGCCAGAATCCGCTTACCTTTAAGATAAGATTTTCCTTCTGCCATGTTTTTCCTCCTTAAATTATTTGAGTCATCGGTCTTAACACCCGTAAAGCGGGTTTTAAACCCGCTTTACTTGCGCCGGACCGGAATGTTTGACAAAATGACCGATGACAAATTTTATTCTTCCCGGTTGAGCGGGAGCGTAAGCCGAAACATCGCTCCCTTTCCTTTTCGGCTTTTCACTTCAATGTCTCCGCCCATATATCTGGCGACAATCAGCGCGCCTGCCAGCCCCAGACCGTGACCTTTGCGCTGTAAAGCTGAATTTTCATTTGCTTCTTTTACCTGTGCATATCGTTTAAAGATCATCTCATGATGCTCTGCGGCAATGCCGGGTCCGTCGTCGCCGACTTCCACTGAAATTCGATTATCTTCCTGTTTCATACTGATTTCAAGTCGTTCTTTCCGGTAATAAAGCCCGTTTTTCACAAGATTGGCGACAATCTGACGGAATTTGACCTCGTCCTGAAGCATCATCGTGTCGGTCAGTTGGGGCGAAATGTCCCAAATGATACCGCAGCCGGAAAGGAACTGAATTATTTCATTCTGATCTTTGCAAATTCCGCATTCCTCAACATCGGGTTCTGAAACCGCTTCCAAGGCGTCTAACAGAACTTCATATACGGCTTTTACCGGCTGAAAACACACACACTGAAAACATCCGGCTTCCGAGCGTCCGATTTCCAGCAGATCATATAACATCTGCCGGACTTTCTGAGTGTTGCGTAAGGTGCGTTTCAGCGTTTTTTCCTGGCGCCCGGACAATTCTCCGTATTTTTCTTTTTTTTCAAGCAGCATCCGAGTTCCTGTTTCAATAATCGAAAGCGGGTCCTTTAATTCATGAATCAGAAACTCAATCTGAAGCTCTCGGAAAAAACTTTGCGACTCTGTTTTCTTTTTATCCATATCTTTTTATATCTGAAAATCCTTCTGTTACCGGACAGTCATCTCATTCTGAACATATTTTTTTTAAATCTGTAATGATAAATTAAAAAAAAATAAATTCAAGAACAAAAACAAAGAAAATTCCCCACAGAGGGTTTCCCACAGAGATCACAGAGGATTATTAAAAAAATCTCTGTGTTCTCTGTGGGCTTTTCTTCTCTGTGTCCTCTGTGGGAAAAAATTACACCCGCCCCCCGCTCCATCGCAGTTTTGCCTTCAGCACATCAAAATAATGCTGATCCGGCATGGTAATCATGCGGACCGGCTGCGGTGCTTTTTCTACAAGTATGATGTCCCTTTCGTTTATTTCAAGCCCTGACTGTCCGTCAAAAGTCAGCATAATGTTTGAAGATTTTTCATTAAGCTGAATTTTGATGCGAACCGAATCCGGCACAATCAAAGGTCTGTTGGTCAGCGTGAAAGGGCAGATCGGCGTCATAATAATGCCGGGAACTTCGGGATGAATGATCGGACCGCCGGCAGCAAGCGAATAGGCTGTGGATCCGGTGGGCGTTGAGAGAATCAGTCCGTCAGCCCTGTATGTCGTCAGATAGTGATCGTTGATGTAAGTTTTGATGTGAGCAAGCCGGGCAAGCGCGCCTTTGTTGATAACAACATCGTTTAATACGGTTTCCCGGACAAATTCCGCGCCGTCCCTGATGACTTTCACCGAAAGGCGCATTCTGAGATTTGTGGCAAAATCATTGTTCAGAATGGTTTCCGCGGCTGAAAACAGCCGGTCTTCCGTAATTTCTGCCAGAAAACCGACTTCGCCGAATTTCGTTCCCAGAATCGGGATATTTTGATTTCCGATCCACCGAACCGCGCTCAGAAACGTGCCGTCTCCTCCCAGCACAAACACACAGAACAGGTCTGCCGGCGCGGAAGGTCTGTGTTGCTGATTCGGATGTCCGGAGCCGGACAGCAGATTTTCCTTTCGCACCACGCTCACATTTCTTGCGCGCAGCCAGCTTTCAAATTCATCTGCTTTTCGGATTGCCTTTGTATCTGTTTTTACAACCAAGCCTATTTTTTTCAAAACAAACCTGACTCCTTTTCAAATATAATGCGGTTAAACAGCCGGCATTGGGTCATAACCCCGCCCTACCGTAAGTCGCGGCATTTTGACGAACGCCCCCGCTCTGTCATTTCGACGAACGGAGTGAGGAGAAATCTTTCTGCCGGACGGAAAAGATTTCTCGCTCCGCTCGAAATGACAATGTGTTTCACAGACGGCGGGGTCGTAACCCCGCCCTACCGTAAGTCGCGGCATTTCGACGAACGCCCCCGCTCTGTCATTTCGACGAACGGAGTGAGGAGAAATCTTTCTGCCGGACGGAAAAGATTTCTCGCTCCGCTCGAAATGACAATGTGTTTCACAGACGGCGGGGTCGTAACCCCGCCCTACCGGGGTAAAAACCCCGCTTTCATCTTTTGTATTGAGGGTTAAACAGCCGGCATTGGGTCATAACCCCGCCCTACCGTAAGTCGCGGCATTT
>DZCT01000409.1 GCA_022736535.1 Desulfatirhabdium butyrativorans
TTCCGGCGCGGAACAGATCACGGACGCGCCGATGTCTTTGGTGCTGATCTGAGCATCTTTCATGGCGTCTCTGAATCCCTCAAAAGCCAGTTCCCTGACGGATCCCGGGTATGCCCGGGTAAAGGTACTCTGACCCACGCCTATAATTGCTACTTTTCCCATTTATATAAATCTCCTGTACTGGTAACTCATGTCACTCAACCGCAGTTTCCCCCTTTTCTAAAGGGGGACTAAGGGGGATTTTCCGTTGCGGCATAAAATCCCCCTGGCCCCCTTTAAAAAAGGGGGATTCACGCATTGATGTGTACATGAGCCGATAATTCCGTAGAGGCACGCCGGCGGCGTGCCCTCCTTAACTTTTTAGATATACTGCCCGCCGTCCACTTTGATGACTTCGCCGGTGATGTGTCTGGCTTTGTCCGATGCCAGGAAGGTGATGACATTTGCCACATCTTCGGCTTCGCCCACGCGTTTGAGCGCCATTTCAGCCATTGCCATGTCAACGATTTTATCACGGGCGTCAGACCCGCGCAGCATCGAGGTTTCAATCAGTCCCGGCGCGACCGCATTCACATTCACATTGAAACTGCCCAATTCTTTTGCAAGAGCTTTGGTATAACCGATGATACCGGCTTTGGACGCGGAGTAATTGGTCTGACCGAATTTTCCGCGCATACCGTTGATGGATGTGACATTGATGATTTTTCCGTATTTCTTATCTTTGAAAATCGGCGCGGCATGACGGACAAAATTGAAATAACCTTTGAGGTTCACTTCAATAACCTTGTCCCACTGTTCTTCGGTCATTTTCCAGCATACGCCGTCCCAGTTCATTCCCGCGTTGTTCACGAGAATTTCAAGGCTTCCAAATGCTTCCATCGCTGTTTTGACCACGCGTTCCGCATCGGAGAAAGATGAAATATCGCATGAAACCGCGATCGCTTTCCGTCCCATTCCCTGAATTTCGGCTGCTAATTTCTGAGCCTCTTCTCCGTGTTTGCGGTAAAGAATACAGACATTTGCACCTTCACGGGCAAACTCCAAAGACGTGGAATATCCGATTCCCTGTGAACCGCCGCTGACAATCGCACTTTTTCCCTGTAAAAGCATCTGATTCTCCTGTAAGTCTCCGAAGAATTTTCAAGAATTGTCCCCAAAAAATCTCTCCGGCTTTCAATTTAAAATTTAAGTTGTTAGAAAAACTTTGAATATAATCCTTTTATTAAGGTATCATCTTTATTTTAAATAAGCTACATTACAGCTACATTGCAGTTAAGTCAAGCAAAAAGAAAAGCGGGGGTTTATTTTTTGGGGAAAACGGGCTTTATCGGAAATAAAAAGGGGTTCTCGCAAAGAAGGCAAAGCACGCAGAGAATTTCAGGATTTTACCCTCCCATTGTCTGAACCCTGATTTGCAGGATTAAAGGATTTGCATGATTTCTGCCAAGCCTTTCCGGCAGGCTGAACACAAATCCTGTCAATCCTTTCATCAGGTGAATCAGGGTTCGGACATTTGCATTCAGAGAGACTTCAAAAATTCTTCTATTGTGATTCCAATATCTTTTGCTATCTGCCGGAGCAGTATCGGCGAAATATCCCTGCCCTGATGATACGGAACAGTAGTACATCTTCCATCAGGATGACGGAACTGCTTATGAGACCCTCGCTGACGAATCTCTGAAAATCCGAGTTTCTCCAGGAGAGCAATAACTTTCTGCGGTCTGAGTGTCGGGATATTTCCCATGATTATTAAACCGTTACCGTCTGTATTCCGACAAAATAAGATTCCGATTCCGGCTCGCCGTCTTCAAGGAGTATTTCTATGACTTCTTTCAGATTTCTGTTCAGTTCGTCCAAAGTTTCCGCCTGAGAATGCGCTCCGGGAAAACCGGGGATATAACCGACATACAGATTCGTGTCAGGACATCTTTCTATTATTGCAGTATAAGTTTTCATAAGTTTCCTTTGTCGTCCGCCTCATCTGAAAAAGGTGTGTTTTTCATTTTTCCCGTCCTTATCTTTTAAAATGTTTTTTTATTACGTCAATATGAAATCATATCAGATCGTTTGTCAAGAAGAATTTTTCTGAATCCCGGATTGTTTTTTATTTTTGGAATCGTGGGGACACGCCGGCGGTCTGTCCCTACATAAAATTCGGGACGGGTATTTCAAATAAAAAAAGCTGTTCCCTTATGAAAAGAGAACAGCTTTTTATTTACGAGCAAAAACCGTTATTAATGAGCGCCCAAAAGTTTGGCAATCGCTTCTGCCTGCGGATGAGCATAAATAAGGATCAGAGAGACTACCAGTGCATAAATACACAGAGACTCGATCCTAGCCAGACCGATCAGCATGGTAACCGTAACCTTACCTGACGATTCAGGATTTCTTGCGATACCTTCCACAGCGGATTTCAGACCCAGACCCTGTGCAATGCCGCAGCCGAAAGCTGCAATCGCAACGCCGAAACCGGCAGCCGTTACGCAAGCAATAAAGAAACTCAACGCCTGTGCTTCCATTCTTTACTCATTACCTCCTTTTAAATTTTAATCCTTAGCTTCTTCCTTTTTCCCATATTTATAAAATTGATGATTGTCCGTTGTTTTCAATGTCGAGATTCTTCGCTACGCTCAGAATCTGAGATACCTTTGTTTATCAACCGACAATTAATGTGCATGTTCCATTGCGCCGGAAAAATACATGATTGAAAGCAGAAAGAACACAAATGCCTGAACAAAGGCGACAAAAATGCCCAGCGCCATGATCGGAAGGGGCGCAAAAAACGCTCCTGCCAAAGCAAAAAGAATGCCCAGAACTAATTCATGTCCCATCATGTTTCCGAAAAGACGGAAAGACAGGGACAGAATCCGTGCAAGATGTCCGATGAGTTCTATCGGAAGAATAATGGGAACCATCCACCAGATCGGTCCCATAAAATGTTTGATATATTTTGCGCCGTGATATTTTACGCCGATAATATGGGTAAAAATAACCACTGTCAGCGCACATGAACCCGTGGTGTTCAGACTCGCCGTAGGCGGAAAGAAACCCGGTATCAGTCCGATCAGGTTACAGGTCAGAATATAAAGGAATACGGTTGCTGCCAGCGGAAAAAGCCAGCGGCCCTCTTCCCCTGTGACGCTGACCATAAAATCCTCGATGCTGGAGATGATCAGCTCCAAAACATTCTGCGCCTTAGACGGAATCAGCCCCAAGGCTTTTACCGGCATATAGCAAAATACGATCAGCACCGCGATAACGACCCATGAATAAATAACATGGGGATAAGCATGGGCAAAATGCGACAGCCCGATCCATTCAAACAGTTTGACAAAAAAGAGATAAGGATGTTCCACTTACATTGCCTCCTTCAAAAAAAGTTTTTTAAATTCAAGCATCGTTCCCAGAATGATGCTGATGACCACAACTGAAAGACCGATAAACAGGCCCAAAGGATTTACATAATGTTTTGAAATAAGAACAAAAATAATAAATGCGCTGACGACGAAGCGAATATAATATTTGGCGATCACCACGTTGTATGATGCCAGATAGGGAGGGGTCAGAGATTTTTTAAGCGTCCGATATAAAAGATGAAAATTGACAGTAACAATCAGACCGCCGAAAAGAATGCCTCTGGCAAAATCCGGGGGCGACAACAAATATCCTCCGATACTTGCCAGAACCAGCAGTACCCAGTTGGTAACGGTAACAAATTTGAGAAGATGTTTCTGAATGTTCATGCTGTCAGTATTTTCTGCTTTTTTTTATCGCAAGTCCGATATTTCTGAATCCTGCCGCGATGCCGAATCCGAGAAAGAGCAGGGTCAGCCAGGGGCTTGTGTCAAACACATTTCTGTCCAACCAAAGCCCGATGCCAAGCCCGATAAAAATTGAAAGCGATACCTGAAATCCCAGACTGCTGTAATAAGCCAGTTCTTTTAAATTCCGTATTTTTTCTTTATCCATGCAAAAGATCGCTTTTCTGAAACAAGAAAGGTATTAATTCCCTCTCTGATTGAAAGGACATCTCTTAACACAGGATTTGAAACAAGTCAATTAAAAATGTTAATCCTGAAGCAAGATTTTAAATCTTTGACAGAGCAGGGCAAATAGGGTAATAAATTCCGATTCCCGCATGGAAAATTAACAGGGAGACACAGTATATACAGGATGACAGATCGTATAAAATATTTGAATATACTGAATATCCTGTGCATCCCTGTTAAAATTCTCGTTCCCGCGCGCCGCGTCAATGGCATTTCGTAGGTCGGGGTGAGCCTGCGAACCCCGACATCATCCGGCAAGTGTCGGGGTTCAATTGTCAACTTGACGGCATTGGCGCGCCGCGTGGGAACGTCCGGAGTGCGTCATCTTATAAAAGCGGAGCGGAGCGAATTTTAGCAAGTGCCTAAATTTCAGATGCTAAAATTTCATTTCAGCACTCCGAGCCGGACGCGGAGCGTCCGGGCTGCATTCCCACGCGGAGCGTGGGAACGAGAATACGAGAAAAGGGAATGAGAACACAGGAAAAGGATTCAGAATCATGAGCGGAACAG
>DZCT01000023.1 GCA_022736535.1 Desulfatirhabdium butyrativorans
GACCTGGAAACCGTCCTATTAAGAAGAAAGTGGAGACAAGGAGAAAGAGGGTGTCCGAAAAGGCGTAATAAGGCGGAAAGAAAGCACATGGCGAGGAAAAGTTGCTCACCTCGAACTCGGACACTGACACTCCTGGCAGGTAGTAGGCCGAGGAGGATGAGATCAGGGCAAGGAGGATGAAGGCAACCGCAAACAGGGACATACTGATCAAGAAGGAAGAAAAACGAGAAAAAAAAATATTTCAATGACATTGGGAGTCAGCCCCCCGCCGGCTTTGTTTTGTCCTCGTAATCGCACAAGTCCTCCAGCGGACAGGAAGGACATGCCGGTTTTCTCGCTTTGCAGATAGCTCTCCCGAGATAAATCAGCCACAGCGAAAAGTCATTCCAGTCCTTTTTGGGAATGACCGCCATCAGGTCAGACTCGATTTTTGCCGGATCCGTGCGCCGGGTCAGACCGAGCCGCTTTGAAATCCTTGCCACATGCGTATCCACGACCATGCCCGGAATGCCGAAAGCCGCTCCCAGCACCACATTCGCCGTTTTCCGCCCCACGCCGGGCAGCGTCAGAAGCGATTCCATATTGCCCGGAACTTCGCCTTTGTATTTTTCTATCAGCATCGCGGAACAGTTTCGGATATGTCTCGCCTTGTTGCGGAAATATCCGGTGGGACGGATGAGTTCTTCGATGAGTTCTATCGGCGCATCGGCGAAATCTTGCGGGGTTGCCAGCTTGCCGAATAAATTTTTCGTTACAGAATTTACCTGTTTATCCGTACACTGAGCAGACAATATAGTTGCCGCTAACAGTTCAAAAGCATTCCGATGATGCAACTGCGTCTTGACATCCGGGTAAGTTGTCTTTAATATCTTGCAAATTTTTTTTGCACGCTCTTTCATTTTAATTCCTTATCAACATAAAAATCGGAACACGAAAACACGAAAGGAATGAATCTTTCCTGCTTTCGTGGTTAAAAATAACAAGCAGATATATGAAAAAAAAAGTACGGGCTTTGGGGCTTTGTTCCGGCGGTCTTGACAGTATTCTCTCCGCATTGCTGTTGCGGAAACAGGGAATTGAAACCGAGTGGATCACTTTTGAAACGCCTTTCTTTTCATCTGAAAAAGCACGGCGCGCGGCGGCGATGACAGGGCTGCCGATAACGGTTCGGAATATCACGCCGGTTTATCTTGAAATGCTGAAAAATCCGAGATGCGGATACGGACAGCATCTGAATCCCTGCATGGACTGCCACGCCCTGATGTTCCGGCTCGCGGGAAATATCATGCAGGAACAGGGCTTTGACTTTCTTTTCAGCGGCGAAGTTCTCGGGCAGCGTCCCATGTCTCAGACAAGACCTTCGCTTCGCTATGTAGAAAAGCATTCGGGCGTTGACGGCTACATTCTCCGTCCCCTGAGCGCAAAACGGCTGCCGGAAACCGTTCCCGAAAAGGCAGGACTCGTGAATCGGGAATTGCTGCTCGGTCTTGCGGGAAGGTCCCGAAAGCCCCAGATGGAACTGGCTGAGACATTCGGCATCAGGGAATATCCGAATCCGGGCGGGGGCTGTCTGCTCACGGACAAAGGCTATTCGGATCGTCTCAGAGACCTGTTTGCGCATCAGAATGACTATACGGAAAATGCGCTCTGTCTGCTGAGATACGGGCGGCATTTCCGCTTGGACGAACATACGAAGATGATTGTCGGCAGAACGCAGCAGGATAATGAAAATCTCATCAAGTACCACGATCCCTTGTCAGAGACGGTCATCCGCATGAGAAATATTCCGGGACCGCTTGTTTTACTGCCCGAGGGCGGAGCAGAAGACAAGATATTTTTTGCCGCGTCCGTATGCGTCGGATACAGCAAAGCTCCGAAACATGAGCTTTGCGAGGTAACGATTGCTGCACCGGACCGGCGGCAAATCCTTCAGGTCATGGGCATCCCGCCCGATGAAGTCAAAGGGTTTCTGATATAGGTAGCAGGTAACAGGTAACAAGTTGCAGGTGACAGATCAACTGTTCGACTTGCAACTTGTTACTTGTTACTTGTTATTTGTTACTTGTTACCTGCCCAGCACAAGGGTTAGGTTCAATATGGTTTCTCTCCCCTCATGTTACCCGCAGGGTTGTAGTTACATACCACTATCGTCTTACCGCCGCATTCCACTTTACCGCAGCCGACTTGTGCAGTATTTCTCCATACCATCTGAGTATAATGCCAAACAACAGATGAATTAGAGGCATTTATAGGCTGACCGTTATAATGAACCTTCTCATCTGCCCATGATTTTGCAGCATAGGATATTGCATCATATCCGGAGCTTATTGATATATTTTCCCCATATTGCCGAGCCCATTGTCCTGAATCGGGACGGTGCTGAAATCTGCAACCTGTGGCTGCAAGATTGTCAGCCCATTGCTGGGCATAACCGGCAAGACTTTCAGACCAGTTTATCACGCCTACACCGACTTCCCTCCGTAGCCTATTATGATACTCAACCATTTTCTTAGCCTCATCCGATGTAAAAAGAGAACCTGTCGGCGTATTGTAGGCAATGCCGGAAGATGGAACTTGAGGTGACGGCATTTTATTTGAAGATATATCAACGGGTTTTTTATTCGACATTTGAGGCGGCAACGGCATTTGAGATGACGGCATTTGAGACGGTAACGGCATTTTATCTTTCGGAAATGTCTCAACAGATTTTTTATTCGGCATTTGAGGTGATTCGCCTGCACCGGAATTTCTTTTGGAATCAGCATATTTCTTTAATAAAGCTGACTGACTGTCCTTATCTCTCCGAATATCTCCGCTGTCGTATTTTCCTTCCCTGTCTCTGCCGTTGTATCTTCCGCTTCCGCCGCCTTTTTCAACAGTGTAGGAAGAGAGCATGTCATTGAAACCAATATCCGTCAGATTGTAAAGCGTTCCGCCCTGTTTTCCGTAGAGCGTATAACTCTTTCCTCCCAAGTCATAATTTTCATAAATCGTAACGGAATATCCCTGCTGAACCCACACGGAACTGATGCTGTCGTTCCATCGCCGTCTCAGACTGTTTCTCGTTCCGAGACCGGCTGAAAAAGATTTGCCGTTTCCGTCTGTATGCTCATAGAACTTGCAATAAGCATTCCCTTCGGCGTCTTCGGTTTGCTCATTTTGCTCATTTTGCTCATTCCATGAACTGCCGGTGTCTCTTTCCGCAGAATAGGAGGAAATGCTGTCATTGAAATGAATATCCGGAAGATTGTAAAGACTGCCGCCGTTTCTGCCGTAGAGCGTCTGATTTTTGCCCCCGAAGCCGGTATTTTCATAAACCGTCACTTTATATCCCTCAGCCACCCACACGGAACTGATTTTGTCATTCCAGCGTTTGCCGACAAAATCGCTCTTTCCCGCGCCGGAAGAAAAAGACGAACCCTGAGCATTTGTATGTTCATAGAATTTACAGCAGACATTTGAACTTGAGACATTCGCGGCGGAATCTCTGCCCGTGTCCGCGTCAACAATGTATGAGGAAATCATATCATTGAAACCGATGTCCGTCAGATTGTAAAGCTTTCCGCCGCGTTCTCCGTAGAGCGTATAGCTTTTACCTTTAAAATCCGTATGTTCATAAACTGTTACCTTGTAACCGTCCTGAATCCATACAGAACTGATCATATCATTCCAGCGTTTGCCTATAGAATTGCTGTTTCCCACGCCGCTTCTCAGGTACGCGCCGTTTCCGTCCGTGTGTTCATAAAAAATGCAGTAATCCGCAGCAGAACACAGCCCCGAGAACAGGACGGATACAAAAATGAAAACAGCAAGACTTTGAAAAAATTTGTCTCTCTTCATCCATTTGCCTCCTTTTGAAAAGTTAAAAACATACCTCATACCTCATACCTCTCACCTCATACCTCTCACCAAATTCTCATACAACGCTTCAATGTCATGAAAAAGCCGTTTGTGGCTGAAGCGGTTTTCCACAAAAGAACGGGCGAGTTTTACTCGCGTTTCTTTCTCGGAAATATCCTCTTGGGAAAGATATTTCAGCCCTTCTGCAAAACCGGCAGCATCGTTTTTCTGACAGAGAATGCCCCGTTCGCACACGGCAAATCCGCCTTTGGGAATACGGCGTTCATGACTTTCGCAATCCTGCATCCCCAAAAGGTCCTGGACGCCTCCGGCGTCTGTCGCGATCACCGGAACCGAAGCGGCCATCGCCTCGATAATCGAAACCGGCGTGCCTTCGTTTAAAGAAGTCAATGCAAGAATATCCAAATCCGCATACACGCAAGGCACATGTTTGATCCAGCCGCAAAAATTCATGTCGTCTGTCAGTCTCAAATCCCGGCAGACCGCTTCCAATTCCGCTCTCCGCTCCCCGTCGCCCACCACGATAAACTTTACAGAAATGCCCGGCTTTTGCTCAAGAAACGATGCCGCGGCTTTGAAAAACATCTCATGGTTTTTGATGGGAACCAGACGCCCGATAATCCCGATCAGCAGCGTGTCGTCGCTGATACCGAGATATTTTCTGAATTTTCCTTTCTCCCGCTGACAGAAAAAAAAAGGACGCAGATCAAATCCCAGTTCGATGGTTCTGATTTTATGCGCGGGCGCAATGCGGTACTGTTCCGCCAGTTCTTTCTTCTGGGTTCTGCTGATCGCAATAATCGCGTTGCTCGCGCTTGCCAGAAACCGCTCGATATTGATGAAAATCAGCGAATTGAACGCGCTGAAATAGCCGTCAAACACATGTCCGTGAAAGGTGTGGACCATAGAGACATTATGCCCGCCGAGAATATTGTAGATCATCACCGCGAATCTGCTGCTGAAGCCTGCTTTTGCGGTATGCGTATGCACAATATCCGGTTTTTCTCTCAGGAGTATTTTGAAAATCTGAATAAACGCCTTCAAATCCGACCGGAACGTGATTTCCCTTTGCAGATAGGGAACAATTATCGGTTTTCGCTTATACGCGTCAAAAAGATAACTCATGTCTCCTTCCTGCGGAGAAATTTTTCCCGTAATCAGTTTGGAGTCAAATCGCTGCGGATTCAGTCCGTTGGTCAGCAGACAGACGTGAACAGCGGGTCCCCCGATATTCAGACGGGAGATGATCCTGAGAATTTTTATCTTCTTTCCGGCGCTGTCGGAATCGGAAAAAACTTTATCTCCGCATGTTTTGCGATGAGATATTGCCGTTGCATCGGAAAATAATTCGGGACGCTGTTTCAATCTGCTGAATGTGCATTGAAAGAGATTGGAAACCAGCACAAAAAACAGACGAATCGTGAGTCCGCCGAAAACCATCGGCTTCAGAAAAGCAAGCGATGAATTGAGATATTTGTCAAAGAGACGATAGACGCTTTTGTGAAATTCAATCACGGAGCGGAAAATATTTTTTTCACTGCTGCCGCCCACGTAATGATAAACCGATGCCTGAGGGTTATATACGACTTTCCAGCCGCATTCCCGCATCCGCCGGCACCAGTCCGCATCTTCCCAGTACATGAAAAACCGCTCGTCCAAAAGCCCCGCGTGCCGGATAGCTTCTCTTCTCACCACCATGCACGCGCCTGAAACCCAGTCCACTTCCATGGCTGATTTTCCGTCAGATTTCAGACTGAGCAGGTTCCGGGACGTGATGGGATTTTTCGGAAACTGTTTGGAGAGAAAAGAGGAACGTCCGAAAAAGGCGGTCAGGGGCGTGGGAAAGGCTCTTGCGGAATTTTGCAGTCTGCCGTCGCTGTCTGAAATCCGGGGGCCCATCACGCCCACATCAGGATGTTTCTGCATAAAAACAAGAGAAGTGCTGAAAAAGTCATCCATGAGATAAGTATCCGGATTCAGAAGCACCGCGTAATCTGCCGAACTTTGCGCCAATACCTTGTTCACCGCTTTGGCAAATCCGAGATTCTGCCGGTTTACGGTGAGACAAACCTGCGGAAACCGGGCGAGTATTCTCTCAACGCCGTCGGCGGAGGCATTATCCTGAATAAAGATGTTCGCGTCCAGACCGTTCAAAGATTTTTCCACCGATTTGAGACATCGGAGCAGATGGTCGGTGCTGTTGTAATTTACAATAACAATATCGAGTAAGTTCATTATAGTTACAAGTTCTCATTCCCCACGCGCTGCGTGGAAACGTCCGGAATGCTAAAATGAAATTTTAGCACATTTGTTCAGATGCTGAAATTTCCGGAGTGGAGTGAAAGTGAAATGCAAAAATTTCATTTCAGCACTCCGGTGCCATTAAGTTAAGCCTTCCGGAGTGCTGAAATGAGCGGAGCGAATTTTAGCACTTAATACTTGCAAAAATTTCATTTTAGCACTCCGGAGCCGGACGCAGAGTGTGAAAACGAGAAAAAAGTTGTCAAATCTTTATTTTCAATAAATTTTATTTCAGAGAATATCTAATATTTTTCAAAACCGTTGTCCTGATCGTCCTGATTGTCTCCCAATCCGCTGAATGTATCAAAACTTTTTCTGACCGGCGATGCAATTTCTCTGCCGAACCGTTGCGTTCTGCGCCCTGTTCCCTGCGCCGGAACAGACATATCCGCCTTTGTTTCTTCCGTTTTTTCACTATGCTCATCGCCGTAGTCAACCTTGAAAAACTGAACCGTTTTTCGCAGCAGTTCGGACTGTCCCGACAATTCTTCGGCGGTTGAGGCGATTTCCTCGGCGGTGGAGACATTCTGCTGAATCACCTGATCCAATTGCTGAACCGCTTTGTTGATTTGCCCTATGCTGATGTTCTGCTCATTGCCGGACGCGCTGATTTCCTGAACTAATTCTGCGGTTTTGCGAATATTCGGAACAAGTTTTTCCAAAAGACTTCCGGCTTGTTGCACAATCTCCACGCTGGAAACCGTCAGTTCTTCGATTTCCGCCGCGGACTTCTGGCTTCGTTCCGCAAGCTTGCGAACCTCGGACGCGACGACTGCAAAGCCTCTGCCGTTTTCGCCTGCTCGTGCCGCTTCAATCGCGGCGTTGAGCGCGAGCAGATTGGTCTGGCGGGCAATTTCTCCCACAATCGAAATCTTTTTTGCAATCTCTTTCATGGCAGCCACGGCTTTTTCCACGGCAGCCCCGCCTTCTCTCGCGTCCTGCGCGGCTTTTAATGCAATTTTTTCTGTTTCCGAGGCGTTTTCCGCATTCTGACGGATATTGGCGGTCATTTCTTCCATCGAAGACGAGACTTCTTCTGCGGAAGCGGCCTGCTCCGACGCGCCCTGAGACATTTGCTCCGAACCTGAACGCATCTGGCGGCTGCCCGAGGCGACATTGTCTGCTGCGGATTTCACTCGTGCGACTATCTCGCCGAGCCTTTTCAGCATGGAATTCAATGCCTGCATCATTTTGTCGCCTTCGGAACGCACTTTGACTTCCATCATCAGATTGCCTCGAGACATCTCCTGAGCCAGCCGGGTGACTTCACTTGTTGATTCAATCAATATATTTAAATTATTGCGAATTTTATTAAAGTCTCCTTTGTAGTCATCTCCGATTTTTTCAGGAATTTCTCCTTTGGCAATTCGGCTGATGTACTCGGCTGTGATGTTAATCGGCTTTACAAACGCGTCTGTCAGACGGTTGATGCCGTCAATGAGTTTTCCCCAGCCGCCGGAAAACTGCCCGGCGTTTCCACGGGTATCCAAAATGCCTTCCCGCACCGCTTTTGTCAGCGCGTTGATTTCCGCCGCAACAGATTTTATCTTTTCCTGCATCTCACGGAATGCCTCAGCCAGATTGCCGATTTCATCTTTCTGATAAATCTCTATTTCCTTGTTCAAATCTCCCCGCGCGATAATTTTGGACACTTCCGTGAAATGCCGGACAGACCTTATAATCGGCGTGAACACCAACAGCATGAGGATGCCTGAGACAATAAAGAGCATCACGGTAATCGTAATCGTCAGATTTCGTGTGAAAATAACCGCATCTGCGACAATGGGCGCAAACTTTGCACTCCTTTTGCGAACCGAGTCAATGCCGTTGAGAAAATCTTTTTCAAAGTCTTCAAATGAGATAATCTTTTTTTTCCAACTGTTCCGGAAGAGATTGAAGGGTGCGCATGTCGGACGGACCCGAAGCCGCAATATCAAAGGCTTCGCCGAAACCGAACCATTTAAACAGCGTTCTTTCAAAACTACTCGTCACTGTAAACACGGCGAGCTGCAAGGTCAGCATCTCATTGAGCAATTGACGGATGCCCATTTTCGATGTCTCGCCGGATGTCTCGTTCAGAATTTTGTATGCCTCCGTGCGAAGGGCTTCTGAATCCTGTTTTATCAGGCTGATATACTTGGCTGCAATAAGTTCAAGGCGCACGGATAACTCAATATGATCCCTTTCCATCTTCTGGAGACGGGAGGCGGTTGACATTTCCGTCATGCCCCATACAGAAAAAAGAGAGGCAAGTAAAAATGCCCCGCCGATAATCAAAAACTTTGTTTTGACAGAGATATTGTTTAAGTTTGATTTCATTGCTCGGTCTCCTTTAACTATATCCATCCGGAGTGCTATATGCTAAAATTTCATTTTGGCACTCCGGAGTGGCCATCCGGAGTGCAAAAATGAGCGGAGCGAAATTTTTGCTATGCGCTAAAATTTCATTTTAGCACTCCGGAGTGTCCATCCGGAGTGCAAAAATGAGCGGAGCGAAATTTTTGCTATGTGCTGAAAATTTCATTTCAGCATTCCGGATTGATGCAATACGCTGTTTTGTTTTTGAAATACGCTGAACCGTCTGCACAGAGAACGGGGCAGAATATCTCGTTCTATCGGCTCGGTGAATGCCTCTTTCACTGCTTTAGCGTAGTACAGAAATTCGCCGGACTGAAATGCCCGGATAAGCCCCATGCAGAGCCGGGACCCCGTCATATACGCCGCTTCCGGGAAAGGAAAATACCGGCGGATAATCCATATCGTGTTCCGGGTGGGGAAAAATACCCGACGCCGGTTCGTTCTGCCCGCAGGCGATTCCCGATGCACCACCCGGCACCGGGGTTCATAGAATATCTCCCAGCCTTTTTGTCTCACCCGAATGGCGACTTCCACTTCATTCTGGTAGAGAAAAAATCGCTCAGGATACCAGCCCACGCTTTCAAACAATGTCCGGCGGATGCCGAAGCCGCATCCCACAAAGGCTGTTGAGGTTCCCGGAACGTCTGCTTCCGGCAGATGCCATGTCCGCACGGGTCGTCCTGCGGCGTCTTCGATGCGGCAGGCAACCACGCCGACCTCGCGCCGCGTGTCGAGACATTCGATGAGACAATCCAACGCCGCATTGTCGTAAGGATGCGAGTCATCATCCAGCACCATGATATACTCGCCCCTCGCCCGTCTGAATCCTGCGTTTAAGCCCGCAATGCCCGCGTTGCAGGCTGAATTTACTGCCGTCAGCCAATCCGTAAGCGTTTGCAGATATTCAGCCGTGCCGTCGGAAGATGCGTTATCCACGGCAATGACTTCAATGTCTTTACGGCTCTGAACAAGCATCTGCAAATGTCTCACAGTTTTCCGGGTCTCCGCAAGCCGGTTGTAATTCAGAAATACGATGCTCAGTTTCGGCAAGTCAAATCTCCCGGCTCAAAGCCCTACACGGCGGTTATCTGCGTCTTTTTCAGGCAGGCGGAACAAGACCTGAAACAGAAAAGATAAAGTGGCAAAAGGAATACGGCATAAGTCTTTGAAATTCATCTTTTCTGCCGAGGCAATGGGCTTTTCCTTTTCAAAATCTATTCGCACCACATCTCTGCCCCATATCACGCCCATTTTAGGAACCAGATGCGTGGTGATCAGCAGATTCCATGAGCGTGTTCCTAAGAATTTCATAATGTTATATTTGTCCGCCCAGGAGAGATTTCCGTTTTTCAGGCGTCTGTAAGTTATCATGTCTCCTTTTTTAAAAATGGGATGCCATTTGCGGACATCCGCTTCGGGAACAATGCCTGTAAATTTTATGCCCGGAAATTTGTCTCTCAGATCGCTGAGAAATTCTTTTGCCGCGTCAATATCCCATCTGTGAGGAATAAACACACACAGATTTCTCTTTTTTCTGTCGGAAAGATAAAGTTTCAGGTCTTCAGGCGGAATGTAAATATTCTTTTTTCCGTAGCTGTTGCTGAAAAAGTCCCTCACGCCCCTGATATAAGCGCGGGAAAGTTCTGTCTGCGCCCGGATGCCTGAACCCGCGGAATGCCGCATATAGCGCAGAATCATGCAAGCCAGCAGAAAGCGTTTTTTCAAGCCGCTGCTGTAATTGTTGTAAAACCAGAGCGCATTTCGGATACGGTAATAATTCCGCCATATTGCAGAGTTATCCGCCGTTCTCCCGCCCCAGCTCGGATGATAGACCGTCGAGGCGTTGGACGCCAGCACTTTGTATCCCGCAACGTTGAATCGTGCGCCCCATTCCATGTCGTCCCAGTAGATGAAAAACTTTTCATGCCAGATGCCCATTTCCTTCACAAAGCGGGTTCGGGCAAGCAGGGAGCAGGCAGCCACATAATCCACTTCAAAAACCGCGTCAGGGTCTCGGAGTTTTTCCCAAGGCGGCAGATTTCGTCTCACATCGCCGAAATGGTAGTCAATGAACGCGCCGACTTCAATCATCTCCCAGGGGCGGTCAATGTCCATGATTTTTGAGCCGCAGATGCCGGCGCGGGGATTTTTTTCCATGACTTCAACCAATTTTTTCAGCGCATCTTTATGGACAAGCACATCGTTGTCCAATAGCCATAAGTATTTGCAATCCGGACGGTTTTGCAGAACCCAGCGCATTCCCGTGTTGAATCCGCCCGCGCCGCCGCGGTTTTCCGGGTTTTTTATCAGTTTTACCTGAGGATAAGATGACTCAACAGCCGCGGCAGTGCCGTCAGATGAGTCATTGTCCACCACAATAAATTCAATTTTATCAGACGGATAATTAAGATTTTTAAGCTGCTCCAGCAAGCGCAGGACGTATTTCTTTTTGTTCCATGTCACAATAACCGTTTCAATATATGCCATAAGTCTGTGTTCCTATAAGTTTCTCGCAAAGGACGCAAAGAAATGTAGAGCGCCCCGGCTGAAAACAGATGCAAATCGCTTCTGAAGCGCCCGGTCTAAAAATAGATAAAATTCGCTTTACAAAGCAGAGGCGAACTTTGCGCCTTTGCGAGAAATTTTTATTTCCGACCAATTTTTTCCAAATTCACAATCGCGTCTCTGAACTGCGGAGACACGGCAAGGGCTTTTCGATAAAATTCAGCCGCTTTTTCATTATCTCCTGACAAAGCATAACAGGTTCCCAAGTTGTTCAGCACATGAATATGATAGGGATGAACCTGATATGCATTTTTAAAATCATCGAGCGCAGCCGACATGCGCCCCAGCGAAAAATTCGCAACGCCCCTGTAAAATGAAACCGGCGTCGAAGCCGGGTCCATATTGTAACATCGCGAATCCGCCTGCGCTGTTTCCGACAAAACACGCTGCCAGTCGCCGATTTTCCGAGCTTCCAGCGCACGTTGAACATGAATTTCGGCGTTCAGACGAGCGTAACTGAAAACTATACAAAAAATTAACAGCGTTAGCAATATTAAATTCTGATTTCGGAATAAGAGTTTATTTTTGATTGTATTTATTTTGAATTTGCGATGATATTCTGATAATATACAGGACATGATAAGCGTCAGAAAAACATTGTGAACGATTCTTTCTTTGGGAAAACAAAAAAACGCATTGACCATATAGCCTGTGATTCCGAACAGCATTGAAAGCGCAAAAATTTTTGCATCCCTGTTTTCAGCGTGGGATAATAACTTGAAAATATAAAAAAATATTGTCAGAAAGACAGAGAGATAGCAGATAAAACCTGAAATGCCGGTTTCCGACAACACCCAGATATAATCATTGTGCGGACGCTGGAACCAGACTTCGCTCCGAGTTCCGTCAGGCTCCGGCAGTTCTTTTTCGATTCTGCCGTATTTGGGCAAAAGAATTTTCCACTGTCCCGGACCCACGCCGAGCAGGGGATTTTCCTTTATCATGGCAAAAGATTTTTTCCATAGCAGAATGCGTTCATTCAGAGAGGCAAAAGAGGATACGCTGTAAGTGTAGTAATACAGAAAAGCAAGCAGAATTAAGCACATCGCAGCGATTATGCTTCTCTTTCGCCCGCGCAGCGCAATAAATGAAACCGCGGTTCCGGCGAGAATCATCGCGCCCCAGACCGATTTGGTTCTGCTGAGAACAATGGCGGCGCCGGTTAAGAGCAGAGACATCATTGCCGTGATTTTCCAGAAGCCTGAAAAACGGGATATGCCGTAGAGGATAAACGGCAGCGTCAGCAACAATGCGGAAGCAAAGAGATTTTTATGCGCCATTGTGCCGCAGATGCCGAAGTTTCCGGGGATGAACATGAAGGCGATGCCGTAATACTGGCAGAGTCCCATAACCGCCTGCATCATGCCGGTCACAGTCATTGCTTTTGTCACAATCACAATGCCGTGTTCGCGTTCATCTGTCAGCAGGCTGTTAATATATAATGATGCCGAAAATAAAAAAAGCTTCAGACATTCAAAAATGCCTTCCACGAGATTGACGGCTTTTGTCAGGGAGAGGAGCGAAATGCAGATATAACAGATCAGTATGGGAAAAACAGCCCGGCGCATCATGCTGAAATCCTGCTGTTTTTCCTGAAAATTAATCCGAATGAGCAAAGCGAAATTCAGAAGCGACCACGCGAGAAACCGGGGCGGCAGCGCCGGATCAATGGTTGATGCGGAAAATAAAAAGGGAAGGATAAAAAGGGAAAGGATCGGCATTATTTTTAAACAGTTGCTTCTGTAAGCGAGATTTGACAACTTTTATACCGAATCCCTTTTGACTTTATACGATATTTTGTTAAGCTTTTTTTTCCCACAGAGATCACAGAGAAGAAAAGCCCACGGAGATCACAGAGTTTTAAAAATCTCTGTGTCCTCTGTGGTCCTTTTTTCTCTGTGTCCTCTGTGGGAAAAAAAATCCCCCCGCCGAGGACACAGCGTTTTTTCTGCGGTCTGCGAGAGTTTTGCCGCAGAAACGGTTTGCGTCTGATTTAAGCAGCGGCGTTTTACGGAAGACTTCAAAAGCGCAATTCATGCCGGTGCTGAGTATATACCCCTGTCATCACAACTTTTATGATTTCCGCCCTGACCCGGTTCTCATCCTGTGAAGCATCAATTACCCGAAACCGCTCCGGCTCTCTGCCTGCAAGTTCGAGATAGCCAGCCCTTACTTTTTCATGAAATGCCAGCTTTTCCCTTTCAAAACGGCTTTCCTGTCCGGTTCGTCCGCCGTTTCTGATTCGGCGCCATGCGCGGGAAAGCCCTGTTTCAGGCAGAAGGTCAAGCAGAATCGTCAGATCGGGTTTTACAATTTCCAGCATCTGCTCATGCAGGCGGCGAATCAGTTCCATATTGATGCCCCGTGCAAAGCCCTGATAAGCCATCGTGGCGTCAGCATAACGGTCGCACAGAACAATTTTGCCCTCGGACAGACAGGGCTTGATGAGGGATTTTATGTGCTGAACCCGGTCTGCTGTGTAGAGCAGGAGTTCCGTCAGATCATCTATGTCCTTATTTTCAGGATCAAGCAGAATTGCCCGGATTTTTTTCCCGATTTCCGTGCCGCCCGGCTCCCGCGTCAGGATGCAGTCGTGGCTCTCTGTCCGCAGAAATTCAGCCAGATGTCTGATCTGCGTGGTCTTTCCCGATCCTTCTATGCCTTCAAATGTGATAAACATGCTGTGATTTCAAATATAATAATGAAAATTAAAGGTTGAATCGGAATGAAATCTGACAATTTTTAAAAAGTTGTCAGATTCTGCCTGATATTAGATATATAACCCATAAAATTTATTATGATAAAATAATCCTATTTTCTTAAAATTGTCAAGGAATATTTTATTTTTCCGGTAAAAATACTTTCAAAAGATCATCAATTCTGATAAAAAAATATAAAAAATATTCGGCATCATCGGATCCGGCAATCCGAACCGAGCCTGAAAAATGCAGAAAAATATAGGTACCCATGCAGTTAATTGAGGAATCGGGGAGTTTTTCCGCAACCCCCCTTTTTTTAATGGGGGCAGGGGGGATTTCTGCGGCGGAGGGAGAAATCCCCCTCGGTCCCCCCTTTAAAAAAGGGGGAAGTTAAAAGCACCCCGACCCCTGAGTTAATCAGATAAGGAAAATAATATGTTGGAAGCAGACAGACTTCAAGGCAATGTCTTGATTGCAGATGATAACCCGAATAATCTGACCGTGCTGCGAAAAATTCTCACGGAACAGGGCTACAAAGTTTATCCGGTGCTGAACGGCGAACTCGCTTTGAAAGTTGTTCATCAATTACAGCCGGATATGATTCTCTTAGACATTATGATGCCGCCGGGCATGAACGGTTATGAAGTCTGCGCCCGTCTGAAATCAGACAGGCAGACGCGGGATATTCCTGTTCTGTTTATCAGCGCGCTGGGTGAAGCCGATTATAAAGCCAAAGCCTTTGAAGCCGGAGGCGTTGACTATATTGCCAAGCCGTTTCAGGTTGAAGAAGTCCTGGCGCGGGTCAAAACCCATTTAAGTCTGCGCGGTATGCAGAAACAGTTGCAGGATCAGAACCGGCAACTGCAATTCCAGTCAATGCTGCTGGAACAGATAAAAGACGGCATTGCGGCAGTTGATATGGAAGGAAAGATTACTTATATTAATGAATCGGCTGCCCGCCTGACCGGAAAAATGCCGGCGGAACTCATCGGCAAAAAGGCTTTTGTGTTCGGAGAAAGCCCGGAGAGCAGAGAGAAAGTGATTCAGAATACGCTCAGGCACGGAAAATGGGAGGGCGTGATCGCCGACGCGGTTATAGGCGGAAGCCGGAAAATAATAGAAATCAGAACATGGCTTGTCCGTGATACAGACCAAAAACCGGGCGGAATGGTCGGTATCGGAACTGATGTTACTGAAAAAATTCAGGTAACAGACATACTTCGGCAAAGTGAGGCAAGATACAGAGAACTGTTTGAATCCATGAACAGCGGAGTGGCAGTCTATGAGGCTGTCAACGACGGAGAAAATTTTGTGTTCCGGGAATTCAACCGCGCAGGCGAAAAAATAGAAGGGGTAAAGCGGGAACATATTATCGGAAAACCGGTGACGGAAGTTTTTCCGGGCGTCCGGGCTTTCGGTCTGCTCGAGGTCCTTCAGCGGGTATGGCGGACCGGCAGACCGGAAGTTTTTCCGCCCGCGCTTTACAGCGACAGTCATCGTGCCGGCTGGCGGGAAAGCCATATTTACAAACTTCCTTCAGGCGAAATTGTCTCCGTTTATGATGATGTCACAGAAAAGATGAAGGTACAGCAGGAACTGCTCAAAGCAAAAGAAACGGCGGAAACCGCGAATCGTTCAAAAAGCGAATTTCTGGCAAATATGAGCCATGAAATCCGAACCCCGCTGAATGCTATTATGGGTTTCAGCGAAATCCTTGCAAGTGAGTCGCAGAATTTCCGGCAGAAAACCTTTCTGCAAAACATTCATGCCAGCGGAAAAGCGCTGCTTGCACTGATCGGCGATATTCTCGATCTTTCAAAAATCGAGGCGGGCAGACTGGAATTATATCCGGAGCCTGTAAATATAAAAAATCTGATCAATGAAATTGAAGTGATATTTTCTGAGAAGGCGGAGAAAAAAGGATTGGATTTCAATTTTCTGATTGACAAAGATATGCCGGAAGGACTTATGCTGGATCGTGTGCGATTCAGACAGATTTTAATCAATCTGATTGACAATGCTGTGAAATTTACACATCATGGATATGTGGAGGTGGCGGTCAGGGGTCAGAGGTTAGGGGTCAGAGGGCAGGAGCGTCAGCAGTCCGGCGCCTCACCTCGAACCCCTCACCCCTCACCCCTCACCCTTATCATCGAAATCGCCGACACCGGCATCGGCATCCCCCGGGATCAGCACCGCCTTATTTTTGAAAGCTTTCAGCAGCAGAAAGGGCAGAAAATCGGCGAATACCGAGGCACCGGTCTGGGCCTGAGCCTCACAGAAAAGCTGATTCATAAGATGAACGGCAGCATCAGCATTCAAAGCGAAGTGGGAAAAGGAAGTGTTTTCCGTATCGTTCTGTCCGATGTCGAGATTGCCGAAGCGCCGGCGCCTGTGAACATTTCTTCTGACCCGGATGAGACTGAAGCCGAATTTAAGCCTGCGGCAATTATGATTGTTGACGATGCAGCCTCGAGCAGAGAACTGATCCGGGCATATCTGAAAGATACCGCTGCTTTTTCCCTGATTGAAGCGGAAAGCGGCGATCATGCGCTGGCTTTGCTTGAAGAAAAAGGCATCAAACCCGATCTGATACTGATGGACCTGAAAATGCCGGGCAAAAACGGTTATGAAACAACTGAAATTATCAGAAATAACAAGAAGTCAGCCGAAATACCGGTCATAGCGCTGACCGCTTCTGCCATGGAAAAAGATAAAAAAATTATCGCAAATTTTTTCAGCGGATATTTACAGAAGCCTGTCAGCAAATCCGATCTCATATCAGAGATTAAAAAAATTTTATCTTGTGAGGTATCCGGCACAACTCAGGAAACATCTGCCGCAGAGCCCCAAAATCTTGCGTCTCTGCCATATAATGCCTCTGCTCAAACACCTGAAAAAAAAGAAGAAACAAAAAAGAATCTCTCTGATACAGTGAAGATGCTGAAGAAAGAATTTATTCCCCGATGGGAGGAAATCCGGGAGGTTTTTTTCATTAATGATATTACCGAGTTTGCAGAAAATTTAAAGGCTTTTGCCGTCAAACACCGTATCAGTCTCTTAGCGGATTACAGTCAGCGTCTGTATGACAATGCCTGGAGCATCAACATTGAAGAAATGGAAAGTCTCATGGCAGAGTTTCCGAGTGTGGTTGATAAAATTGAGAAACTGAACGGAATATAAAAGACATTTTCGGAAATAAGCGGCTGAGTCTCCCGCATCTATTTCTTAGCCTGGGCCGCAAAGCTGTCGGAATGTCATTTCGAGCGTTCGGAATGACAAAGGGGAGCGTCCGGAATGTCATTTCGAGCGCAGCGAGAAATCTTAACCTTCACAGAAAAGATTTCTCCTCACTGCGTTCGTCGAAATGACACGGTGTCTGATTCGTCGAAATGACATGACACGGTGACTGATTCGTCAAAATGACATGACACGGTGACTGATTCGTCGAAATGACATTGCTTTGCGCTCTCCGCGCCCTTTGCGGGAACCTTTTTTTATTTCCGATAATGTCTGAAGAATCGGAATATATGCTCAAAGAATCGGAACAGGTTCCCCACGAACAGAAAGATACAAATAACAAATTGAAAAAACAGACAGAAAGACTCAGACACCGTATCAGAGAACTGAACTGCTTATACAGCATTTCAAGGCTGCTTGAGCAGAGATATGTCTCTTTTGAACAAATCCTTCAGAAAATCGTCATGCTGATGCCCCACGCATGGCAGTATCCCAAGAAAACATCTGCGCGCATTGTTTTAAGAGAAAAAGAATACAGAAGCCGAAATTTCGCCGAGATTCTTCGCTACGCTCAGAATGACACGGTGTATGCTCAGAATGCCGCCGGTCCCTGTCACCCTGAGCGTAGCGAAGGGTCTCCGATGAAACAGTCTGCGCCTGTCATTGTCAGCGGCAGAGAGATCGGAAAAATCGAAGTTTTTTTTTCGGAGCCGTCAGCAGGAAAGCAGGAAAGCCGCCTGATCCGTCTGATTGCCGAGCATATCGGCAGAGTCAGCGATGAAAGAGAAACCGAAGAACTGCTGAAAAAATATCAGGACAGTCTGGAATTGCAGTTGATAGAAGCAAATGACGAATTAAAACATGAAATAGAAACCCGCAGACACGCGGAAAAATCCCTGCGGGAAAGCGAGGAAAAACATCGGATTGTCCTTGAGGCGGCGCCGGACCCTGTGGCGGTTTATGACACCGAAGGCAAAATTGTCTATCTGAATCCGGCATTTACACGGGTTTTCGGATGGACCCCGGAAGAAAGCATCGGCAGGTATATTGATTTTATCCCGAATGAGGAACTGCCTGAAACCGACATGATATTGAATCATATCCGCCGGCTCAAACCTTTTTCCGGAATAGAAACTTACCGTCTGAGCAAAGAGGGACATAAAGTTGATGTCAGCATCAGCGGCGCGTTTTTTTATGACGCCCGCGGGAATCATATCGGAAATATCCTCACCCTTCAGGACATCTCGGAAAGAAAAAGAGCGGAAGAAGAACTTACATTTATTGCTTATCACGATGTGCTGACCGGACTGCCCAACCGCAAATCTTTTTACAGGGCACTGGAAGAAAAATTGGACTATGCCCGGCGCCGGGTCAGAGATCATAAATGGGCATTGCTGTTTCTTGATTTGGACAGATTCAAATATGTCAATGATACGCTGGGGCATGACGCCGGGGATGAACTGCTGAAGATGGTGGCTGACCGTCTTCGGAAATGTTTACGCAAAACGGACCATGTTTTCAGGCTGGGCGGCGACGAATTTACGATTATTCTGAATGACATTTCCAAAGAACTGGATATAGCGGGGGTCATTTCAAAAATACAGACAGGCATTGCCGCTCCCTGCCGCATTAAAGAAGATGAACTTTATATGAGCGCGACCATCGGCATCAGTATTTACCCCCAGGACGGCAGCACTGTGGAGATATTGGTCAAAAATGCGGACATGGCAATGTATGCGGCAAAAGAAGATGATGAAGGCTACCGTTTTTTCACCGAAGAAATGAATATCAGGGCAATGGAGCGCATGAAATTGGGCAACGGTCTGAGGGATGCCCTGCAGCGGAATCAGTTTATTCTGTATTATCAGCCGTTGGTGGACGGCATGGGACGGATCAGCGGGGTGGAAGCCCTGATTCGCTGGCGTCACCCGAAAATGGGCATGGTGAATCCTGAAAAATTTATTCATCTGGCTGAAGAGACCGGACTTATCGTGCCTATCGGCGAATGGGTTCTCCGCACCGCGTGTCAGCAGGGCAGAAAATGGCATGATATGGGATATAAAGACCTCTATGTTTCCGTGAATCTCTCAACGCGTCAGTTCAAAGAAAAAGAATTAGTGCGGACCATAGAGCAGATCATCAGGGAAACCGGCATGAACCCGCGCTGTCTGAAGTTGGAAGTGACGGAAAGCGGCATCATGGAAAATCCGGAAGAAGCCATTGCCAAAATGCAGTTGCTGCGTTCAAAAGGCGTGCGTTTTTCCATTGATGATTTCGGAACCGGCTATTCTTCTCTGAGTTACATGAAGCGTCTGCCCATTGACACATTGAAGATAGACCGTTCATTTGTGACGGATTCTGTAACCAACCGGGATGACCGTGAAATCATCAAGACCATTATTTCGATGGCTCGGAATCTGAGCATTGAAACTGTTGCCGAAGGGGTTGAAAACAAGGATCAGCGGGATTTTCTGGAAATGCAGGGATGCCGGGTGATGCAGGGGTATTATTTCGGCAGACCCATGCCTGCCGGAGAACTTGAAGACATTTTGAGAAAGGAGGAGACGGGAGACGGGCAGGGGCAATGAAAAAAATCTTGCCATGTCTGTATGTTTCTGATATATGGCTCATAAGTTTTCTGTTTCCGACATAAAAGCATTGGAAATAAGCGGTGTTAAAACTGTAGGAGTTACGCAGTTGCGGTTCTCGTTCCCATGCGCCGCGTCAACGGCATTAAGTCAAGCGAAAATGTAGGTCGGGGTGAGCCTGCGAACCCCGACATCATCCGGCAGGTGTCGGGGTTCGCAGGCTCACCCCGACCTACGGAATTGTACGAAATTGTACGGAATTGTCAGCTTGACGGCATGACGCGGCGCGTGGGAACGAGATCAACTGCGTAACTCGTAAACTGTTTAATTTTGACGATTAGGGAGGCATATATGAAAGGGAAGTTTTTTATTTTTTCTTCTGCGATTGTCCTTGCGCTTTGTTTTTGCAGCAGTGTGACATCGGCTGATGAAATCGAAACAAAAGAAACAGAAGCGATAAACGCTTCAAAAGCGTGGTTAGAGATCATTGATAACGGAAATTATGCCCTAAGCTGGAAACAGGCTTCGGAATATTTCAGAAACGCCCTCGGTTCCGAACAATGGGAACAGATGCTGTCAACCGTCAGAAAGCCTCTGGGAAAAATAGTGAAAAGAACAGTCAAGTCAAAACAATACAGCAAAACGCTTCCCGGGTTGCCGGACGGCGAATATGTGATGATTCAGTATGAAACCGAATTTGAACACAAGAAATCTGCCATTGAAACCGTCACGCCCATGCTGGAAAAAGACGGGAAATGGCGGGTGTCGGGTTATTTCATCAAATAAATTCGGAGATAATTTTTTTTTCTCGCAAAGAACGCAGAGACCGCAAAGAGAGATTCTTTATACTGATCCGATTTTGCTTTTTTTGCCGCAGACGCACACAGACGGACACAGA
>DZCT01000410.1 GCA_022736535.1 Desulfatirhabdium butyrativorans
CATTAAGTTAAGAGAAAAATGTAGGTTGGGGTGAGCCTGCGAACCCCAACACCTGCCGGATAATGTCGGGGTTCGCAGGCTCACCCCGACCTACTTTAAACTGAAGGAATTTAAAGAAAGGTTGATGATATGTCCGAAGTGTTAGAAAAAATTAAAGAAGCCATTGGAAATAAGTATGAAATCAGAGACATAATTGCCCAAGGCGGAATGGGACAGATATATCTGGGCGTGCATCAGTCCCTCGGGAAAAAGGTAGCCATCAAAATTATTCACCAAGAATTAAAGAAGGATACGGATATCAGAGAACGCTTTTTCCGGGAAGCCAAACTGTCTGCAAAATTAAATCATCCCGGAATTATTGATATATACGATTTCGGCAGCGAAGATGATTTTGATTATTTCATCATGTCCTATATAGAAGGCACTAATCTTAAAGATAAGCTTAAACGGGAAGGGAGCATAGAGCTAAATGAATGCCTGCGTCTGATGACAGCCGTCACAGATGCGCTTTCTTATGCACATGACAAAGGAGTCGTCCATCGGGATATCAAACCGGCAAACATCATGATAGACAAGCAAGAGAATGTGATCCTTACAGATTTCGGCATTTCAAAGGAGTTGGGAAGTTCTGACAATGCTCTTACCAAAACCGGCATCAGCATAGGCTCGCCTCCGTATATGAGTCCGGAGCAGATAAAGGGTGAGCCTTTGGACAAAAGATCAGACCTCTATTCATTGGGAATTGTTTTTTATGAGATGATTACAGGCAAGCATCCTTTTGAGGATAAACGCGGCTTTGAAATTTATCACGCACACGTTCATGAAATTCCGCTGAGACCGGAATCATCCGTTCCCTATCTGCCGTATCAGATTGGAGATATAATAATGAAATTAATTGAAAAATCTCCTGATCAAAGATATGAAGACGGGCATCAACTGCTTAAAGAGATTAAAAGCTTCAGTAGCATCCTTTCACATATAACTGATGAAAATGCGACACAGATAGCATCCGGAAAAATAAAAGATAATGATGCGACACAGATATCGCCCGGGAAAATAAAGGATGATGATCCCACGCAGGTAAGTCCTGCACAACGACCTGATAAGGATAGCACTCGGAAATCTCCTCAACAGAACCATGAAGACGACAGCGCCGGAAGCCCTATACCCGATGAAACTCCCCGGATTTCCGGAAAAAAATGGATGGTTTCCGCCGCAATAGGATTAAGCTTAGTTCTTGCTGTCATTTTGGTGTGGAAGTTTTATCCGCAAGGAGAAAAATCTCCGCAAGAAAAGCTTCAGCCTTCCACAACAGTCACAACAGTGGAACTGCCGCAGGAAAAGCCTCAGCCTTCCACAACACTGAAAAGTGCGGAAGTGCCGAAACCTACTAAACCCTCACTTGATTCAATTATCCGAAAGATAACTGCTCTTGGAGAAAAAGGAGATGCTGAATTTCTTCTTCGTCTGTGGGTGGACAAGCCGGAATTTGAAATCGGCGACGCTATTTCTTATCATTTTCAGTCAGATAAAAACTGCTACCTTACAGTCTTTAACAAAACCAGCGGAGGAGAACTGATTCAAATATTTCCCAATCACTTTAACTCTGCCCCGCTGATTCAGGCAAAGAGAGAATATACTGTTCCTGAAGGTTTTGAGCTGGAAGTAACGGGACCTGCGGGAAGCGAAAATATTATTGCTCTGGCATCGGAAGAACATTTTGATTTGTTTCCAAAGAAATTTGATGAACAGCAGCCTTTTCTCAGCGTCACTGAAGATGATCAGAATCTGATAGATTTAATTGATGAAAATATCAATAAAATAGAAAAGGTCAGTTTGATACGGCAACAGATAACCTACTCGATAGTTGATACAAAACGCTAATCAACGATGAAGCAGAAAAATCTGTTGTTCTGTCTCTGAGGGCGATGAAGTTTTAAAAATATTAAGAGTGACGCAGTTTATGAAAAAATCAGAGCCGTGAGCGTGAGCGATCCGGCGGTCTGAGCCGACTGCGTAAGTTCTAACCATATTATAAATCAATATATTTTAACTTCAAATTCTCACCCGAAAGCGACTCCCCTTATAATTCCCGTTGATTGTCAAAACTTGTGTTCTTCTGTTAAATAAACGAGGGATCGGGGAATTTTCCCCCGAACTGTCATTCTGAGCCGAAGCCCTGAACGCAGTGAAGGGTCTGTGAAGAATATCTTTTTATAACCGTAGATACGCAAAATTTTGCGTATCTACAGCTCCGCTCAGAATGATACTCCTAAATCATCCGGTTCTGCACCACTACCTTAATTTCTACCGTGTCAGGTCTGTACGGACAATCCCCCTGTCTCCGTCAACTTCGATGATCTGCCCGTCCTGAATGACGGCTGTGGCTGTGCTGACGCCCACAACTGCCGGAATGCCGTATTCGCGGGCTAACACAGCGCTGTGGCTGAGAACGCCTCCGATGTCTGTCACTAACCCGGCAATGCTCCCGAAAAGGGGCGTCCATGTGGGGCCCGCGGATACTGTCACCATAATATCGCCGGGTTCCAACTTTCCCGCGTCGGACAAGGACCGAAGCACTTTAGCTCTCCCCCGGACAGTGCCGCCTGAACCCGGATGGCCGCTTAATCCGTCCGGAACTTCTGATACAGGGAGTTCAAATCCTTCGATTTTGAAAAAAGCGATAGAGAGCGGATCATCAGGAAAAGCTCCGGAAGGCAGCGCGCCCAGCGTCGGGGGCGGCGAATAATCGGCAAACTGCTTTTCTGTTGTTCGGCGTTCGGCTATACGCCCGCGAAAATCACTCACTTCGGGCGCCAGCGCGGCAGCCTGTCTCAGTTCGTCGGGAGTGAGATAGAAAATATCATCCCTGCTGTCAATGATGCCCGCATCTGTCAGCCGCCGGCTGAACTCCAGCACCGCCCGGCGCAGATGATATATCACCGGAAAATCTATCCAGTGACCGTGGTCTTCTCTGAGTATCTGGGCTTCCTGCGCGGCTTTGAGAAGCATCTCGAACTGACTTACAACCGGTTGAGGATAAGTCTTCAATGTTTCACGGACTTTTGCCAGTCTCTCTTCCCGCCGGTCTCCAATTGCTTTCAGGTCGGCAGAGAGGTCCCTGTCCGGCTGATTCACATAATCCTGCAAACTGCTGATAACAGGAGAAGGGTCTTCTATCCAGAAAGGAGAAGTAAGCGTCAGTCTGTCGCCACGTTTGCCGTATTTTTCCAAATAGTTATCCAAGTCTGCGAGAAATGACCTGCCCTGAGCCGAATCTCTCAGCATAGACAGAACAGTCGCTAAATCATTTTCCGTCAAGACTTTATACACCGCCGGCGACGCCAATGCCTGACGGCTCAAATCCCAAAGCGCCCGGCTGCTTTCCACATTTGCATTGTCAAATCCGGCAAGGAGTTCATAAGCCTCAAAAGGACCCGCATCAGGAAAGAGATCATGATACATTTCCCCGAAAAGATGGGGCGCGAGCAGCATCGGAAGATAAAGCAGGAAATGGATTTCCCAGCAGCGATCCACCCGTTTCTCTGTTTCATCCAAGTGTTTCAGCAGCGCGGGCATGGATACGCCGGTCAGATCAAAGCTTTCCCAGCAGTCAAGATGCGTCATGATCTCAGGCAGCCATTCATTTTTCCATGACGCCATCATGGTTGTCATCGCGAGGTCCAATTTCTCCATAGAGGCTTTGACTTTTGCCTCCATCCCCTCGGTATCGTAAACATAAGCGACATAGTAACAGGTGTTGATATAACGGGTGCGGGCTTCGAGCGGAAAACGGAATGCTTTTAAAGCTTTGTTAAAGCCCGCAAAAGGTATCCTCGCATTGATGCGGTAATCCAAAGGCGTTACGGGCTTGGGAAAATGGGGTTCCAACTGCCAGAAAAGGCATTCGTCGCCGGTTTCTTCCCACCTGACTGGGAAATCAGACGGTATGGGAATAAATTCTGTTGCCATTTTTAAGTTCCTTCTGTCTGTTTTTTTAATATATTGCAAATGCGGTTGAATAAGAATCTCAGCAAATCCTCTTTGAATTACTCTGCTTACTCTGATGTTTTTTCGTTCTGTCGGCGCAGAGAAAAAGAGCTTTGGATTTTAAGCAGCTAATTTATCAATAAAATTGTCACGTTTTTCCCAAGGTACAGGGATAATATTGTAATTATTGAGTGCATCCGTTACGGCAGGAGATATTTTTTGTTCCTGATCGTTGAGAATTGCAAATGCACTTGTATCTTTTCGGCGAACCTTTTTTGTATCTAACCACGCAAACGCAAAAGATTCTGTACTATCTCTGCCGGGTTTGCTTACGGCTCGCAAAAGACGTTCCGGCGCTTTTTTAGATTTCGGAATGGCAAAATGGAATACATGATCATATAAACTGTCACCTGTCAGTTTTATTTGGGGCAAATAACGTATATCATTTGAATCTAACCAAGCTGTTACGTCTTCTAAAAATAAATTTGCAATGTTTGAAGAGGCTAAATAAAACAAATCATTAACAGCTAATATGGCTTGAATCAGATTGTGTTTTT
>DZCT01000771.1 GCA_022736535.1 Desulfatirhabdium butyrativorans
TAGCCCGGGCGATTTACGGTCTGAAAGACCGATTTTTGAAAGCGAATTGGTATAAGTATAAATGAAAACCGATGCACTGTTTTACGAATTATTTAAAATAGCCCCGAAAAGCCTGTTTGAACTTGTGGGACTGAAGCCGCAGGGAGCGTATGTCTTTGAAAGCATCACAGCCAAGACTACGGAAAAGCGGTTTGACGGCTTTTTCCGGCGCACGGACGGCCCGGGTCCGAATGTTTTCCTTGAAGTTCAGGGATGGTACGATCCCAAGATTTACTGGCGGACTTTCCGGGAAATCTGCACATGGTACGAGCAGTCGGACAGCACGGAAATTTTTATGGCGGTGATTCTGTTCACAGACAGAAAACACGACCCGGAAAACCGTTCCCTCTCGTGCATCCGCCCGAACCGCATGATCCGCGCCTATCTGGGGGAATGCCTGAAAAAAACCGGCGACCGACCGGGCGCGCTGACGGTTCTCATGCCTTTTGCGCTTTCCGACAAAAAGGAACTGCGGAATGCTGTCCGAAAATGGAAAACAGATATTTTTTCACTCAACCTTCCGGAATATCAGATGAAAATTCTGGCAGAACTGTTGGTCTATGCAGTTCTGCAAAAATTTCCGGAATTAACCCGAAAGGAGATAGAAGCCATGCTTGAACTGACGCCGCTTGACAAAACCGTTGCCGGTCAGGAACTCATTCAGATCGGCTTCCGGCAGGGAATCGAACAGGGAATCGAACAGGGAATCGAACAGGGAATCGAACAGGGAACGGACAAGGGCGAGCTTGTCGGCGAAATCCGCCTGGCGCAGCGGATGCTGAAACGCCCTGTATCACCCAAACAGGAACTTGCGGAAAAGCCTGTTGAGGAACTCAGAGAAATTTTTCAGCAACTGGAAACTGAGTTGGATGACTTATCATAAAAATATCTTACAGTTCTGTAGAGTTTTCCGGAACTGCCCCGAAAGGAGATAGAAGCCGTGGTTGAACTGACGCCGCTTGACAAAACCGTTGCCGGTCAGGAACTCATTCAGATCGG
>DZCT01000411.1 GCA_022736535.1 Desulfatirhabdium butyrativorans
AAAAGCCCACAGAGAACACAGAGTTTTTTTTAAAATTCTCTGTGATCTCTGTGGTTTTTTCACGCTCTGTGATCTCTGTGGGACCCCCCCGGAAAAAAATATCATATAAAGTCAAAAGAGATTCGGTATTATATCTGTTTTAAGCGCGGGGTCATTTCAGCACTTCGGACACTGCCGTGCTACCACAAGCCTTGTTCCTGACAGGGTTTTCTGACAAAAATATTCATATTGCCCTGAAAACTTTCTATCTTTTTACATCGCTCGCATTCCCATTTATCAACCGGGTCTTCCCTTTCCCAGACGCGGAACATTCTTTCCTCATCATCGGACAGAAGATTTCTGCCCGGATAAGCGTCATCCATATAAAAATATATCCGGGCAATATCCCCTCGGATATAAGGCGCAGGTTCAACTTTTTTGTCTTCCACCTCAAAATCGCAATTTCCGAAAGCCCTTTTTTCACCCGAAATGATGCCGTAAGGATAATTCTGCCGCTCCTGATTGATCAGCCCGATAGCAGGAACCAGATTATACATATCGGATTCCATGAGCCGATAGGCTTTGGATTCCCGTCTGGCGTTTTCTCTGGCGCTGAGGCTTTCGCATTTGATGGAAAATATATCTCGGATAAAAGACGGTATCCGGCAGGTTAACGATTCCTGTTTTTTCCAGGACCTGAATGTTTTTCCGAATCGGGATGCCGGAACCACATGCTCCCATTCGATGCGCCGCGCTCTGTTTCCTTCTCCCACCCTGCATCGGACGCTTTTATTTTCATAGAAGGTGCAGCCGCAGTAAAATGTGATTCTGCGGGTGTCATAAATTTTTTTGAGCAATATTTCTTTTACTTCTGTAAAGCTTTCATATTTGCTGTTTCCTTTTTGGGAAGTCTGTTCCGTACCGCAGGCAGTGACCGTCAGCATGACGGTAATCATCAAAAAGCAAATCAGTTTGTGCATGAAAAAATTCCTCCGTTTTTTTCAGTTCGCCGATTCTGACATCGCCGGCAGCACTTTTAACACCCTCAGAAACTCGCTCATTCCCCATGCCTGCGCGTCGCATCCCCGCTGCGTGTGCGGATAATCGCCGTCGGTGATTTCCGGTATGTGTCCCGCACATCCGGTATTGATAAGCCGCATGGCGCTGGACAGCCACGCCGCCGCGGTTTCTTTGGCAACAGACGATTTGCCGTAAGTTCTGATATATGCCTCGCAATATGAAGGAAAAACCCAGGTCCATGCCGTGCCGTTGTGATACGCGGGTTTCCGCCGGGTGTCTTCGTCGCCGGTATAGACGCCCTGATAAGGATGATGCGGATCATTGAGTAAATGCCCGTCACGCCGAATTTCAAGCGGACGGCGCACAGGTCGGTCTGCCAGACTCCGAATCGCGCCGGGAATGAGCAATTCTTCACAGGCTGCCAGCACCTTGCGGCAGATGTCCGTGTCTGTCACAGCGCCGAGCGTCAGCGCAAACAGTTGATTCGGACGCAGGGCGTCGTCTGCTTCCGCGTTTCGGGCGGGCGTCCCGGGTCCCGCATGAAGACAGTCCGAAAGATAGCCCTGTTCTTTCAGGTAAAACAAATCAGCGATGGATTTTTTCACCTGTTCAGCCAAGTTTAATTGAGAATTGAGAAGTGAGAATTGAGAAGTTGATGACAGAAATGAGAGCGCAAAATACCACAGCGCCTGAATTTCAATGGGATAGCCTTGTCTCGGCGTGCCTGCGGGATGGTTGGTGTCCATCCATGTGTAATGCGGGGGGCTGAACAGCAGACCCGATTCCGCATCCATTTTAATGCCGTTGGGTGTGCCGTTTATCAGCGACTGCGCCATTGAAAAAAGAATCTGCAAAACGCTCCGTCCTCCCATACCGATATTGAGAAAATGATGATTTCCTTCAGCTTTTACAAGGTCCGAACATGCCACGAAAAACCACAGCGGCGCATCGGAGGTGTCGCGGTTGCCCGCATCGTTTCCGCGAATCATGTTGGGAATCGTGCCGTTTTCTTCAAAGCGGGCAAATTGCAGGAGAATGGAACGGGCTTCCTGTGTTTTTCCCGCGGCAATCAGTCCCCGAACAAAAATCAGCGTGTCACGCCCCCAGTCGAGAAACCAGGGATAGCCCGCAATGACGGTGTGGAGGGCGTCGCGTTTTACGATGAAGGGGGTTAGAGGTGAGGGGTGAGGGGTGAGGGGTGGGATGCCTCTGACCTCTGACCTCTGACCCCGAACCTCTGACCCCGAACCCCGAACCACCTCGGCCGTGAGGACGACCGTTTCTCCGCCTTTCAAATATGACGAAAAATACCCGGGACTGAACAAATCCGAATGGGGATCAAAGCCGCGTTCCGCTTCCGCAGGGCGGTTCACCATGTAATGCCATTCCGGTTCATACGCAAATGTTCCCGAAGAAATCTGAAGCCGGAGCCGGCGTTCCGGCGCGGGCGCAAATACAAATCCGTCTGAATGCGATGTCACAGACTCGTGCCAAAATTTTTCGGGTCCCAGATAGGCTTTGGTGGCTTCATGGAAATTGCGGTCTTCAATATCCGGGCGGAGAATGAGGCGGACGGGGAAGTGGGATAAAAGGTTAGGGGTGAGGGGTGAGGGGTGAGAGGATACCTCTGACCTCTGACCTCTGACCTCTAACCCTTCCTCAGACCTTGAAAATGACAGACGCACGGTGTTTTCGCCGGGGAGCATTTCCGCGGATATGATGAGGCGGATGTGTTCGCCCTGTCCCATCGGAACGTGATATTCCCAGTATCCGTGAAAATTCTCGTCAAAACGGAAGGATTCAAGGCAGTCGTTGCAGATTTCTGTAGAATAGCCCTGAAACACAATCCATGCCCGGCATCTCGTGAACATGATGCGCCGGTCTTCGGGAAAATCGGGATTCAGATTTGCCGCAAGGAGCGCATCGTAACGGCTGTTCAGTTTTCCCCACGAAGTTGAAGCCCGCATCATTCCGCCCCGCCCGTTGGTGCCGAGCAGCATCAGCGGATTCCGCAATAATTCAGAGCGATGAAAAACATGCTGAATTTTGGCGTTTTTTGAATATGTCAGAAAAAGAAGGGGCGCATCCGAATGCCCCCGAACCCCATACCCCGAACCCCGAACCCCCTCCCCATAAACCCATATTTTCAATGTATGTGACGTGTGTTTTTCGGGAACGGGAATCGGTGAAAACAGCGCAAAAAATGAACCGTCCGCAGCGCGCAGGCTTTCTTCCTGGGCACGGGTTCGGTCTTTGTCCGTAATCCGGGCATGAAAAAGGCTCGGCGCACGCACCAGCAGAAAATGCCCCGGCGGTATCATCACTTCCCGCTTGAGATCACGGGACCATTGCCATGTAATCACCCGTGATTCCTCGCTGAAAGGATTCAGGCTCCGGCAGTATTCCACAGGATTTTCCGCAAGACGCACGGCAGCCTGATCCGGGTCAAAATCTCCGATGTCTTTGATTCCGTTGTAAAAGCAGAACACATCAAGGGCTTTGGCACGAAGTCGCTGCTGTTGAATACGGTAGGGCAAATCCGGAGTGCAAAAATTATATTTTTGCAGTTCCGGAGGGGCAAAAATGAAATTTTTGCACTCCGGAGTATCGGGACACAGACAGAAAACCTGCCCCGGTTCAAGCGGAATGCGGCATACTGTATCAGAAACCCGTTCAACAAAAATTTCCCGCTCGGAAATCAGGTCAAAATCCCCCCCGCCCCCCTTTAGAAAAGGGGGGAATTCGGTTTCCCCCTTTCTTAAAGGGGGATTAAGGGGGATTTCTGCGGCGGAGAAATCCCCCCTGCCCCCCTTTAGAAAAGGGGGAGAAATCCGAACCTCGCAGACCGTATGCCTCTCATCATCAAGATTCGCGACTATCAGCAATTTTTCTCCACCGGGAACATGATGCCGCAACAGCGCAATGCAGTTTCCGCCGCCCTGCTGGACAAATTTCAGTTCAGTCCGGTCGTGAAATGCCGGATGAAGCTTGAGCAGCGTATTGAGCCGCCGGATATGAGCGACCTGATTGAAAGCCGCGCCCCAGTTCAGGCTTTTGCTTTCATGCACATTGATTTTTTCTGCGGCAAGCCACTCCACGCCGTTGGCAAAAGCAAATCCGCCGTGCTGGGACAGCATCGCGCACAGCGCGGTCCTCATCCGGGCGTAATTTGCGGAACGAGCCGCCAGCCGGTTGTTGTCGTGGGTTTCCGCAAAATGAATCATCACGCCGTCGCTGTTGCTGATTTCCGTCGCGCCGGGGAAATAATGTTCCATCTGGCTGCGGTCATAATTTTGAAACAATTCGGAATAAAACCAGTCAAAATTGGCAAGATTCAGAATATCCCGGGTCACGGAAATTTTTCCGCCCAAGCCTTCAAGAAAAAATATCGTATCAGGATATTGTTCTCTGACTTCCGCAACAATGTATTTCCACGCGGGAAACGGAATCATATATCCGGCATCACAGCGAAATCCGTCCACACCCCGGCGGCACCATGTCAGCAGCACATCTGCCATGTACTGCCAGAGGGA
>DZCT01000024.1:0-17408 GCA_022736535.1 Desulfatirhabdium butyrativorans
GTTCCCACAGAGTTCACAGAGAAAAAAAGCCCACAAAGCACACAGAGTTTTTTTTAAAATTCTCTGTGATCTCTGTGGTTTTTTTCTTCTCTGTGTCCTCTGTGGGAAACATTTTTCCCCACAGAGTTCACAGCGTTTTTTTTAAAATTCTCTGTGATCTCTGTGGGTTTTTCCTTCTCTGTGTCCTCTGTGGGAAACATTTTTTTCCCGCTGTGTTCTCTGATTCAGAATAATGTCAGTTTAAGAATTTTATAGTTTTTTTCAGATTTTGGCAATGTTTTTATGTATCAAAATTTATATAGCTTTAAAATACGATTAGTTTTGAAATTCTGAGGTCTTAGGCTGTTGAAATTTTTATTCACGAAGGACACGGAGAAAAAAACGAAGAAAAAAGGAACTGCGTTTTTGCAAAAAAAATTCAGTTCCTGAATCAGAGCGATTCACAGAAAAATAAACAGAAATCCTCCCGATAATATGCTATATTTTTCACGATAGCATGATTTTGGGGCGTATCGCTTACGAATTTGAAAACATGGCATTTTGTCTGAAAATGCCTGCATGTCTGCACCACCGACGCGCCCTCCATATCTGCCAGCGATGCCTTCAAAGCAATCTGTTTCCGCTCTTCTGCCAAGATCACCGGCTTATCCTGCGTTGCAAGAATGGCGGTCCGAAAGCCTTCAAGCATATCCGGCTGATGCTCATGAGGAATGCCGGATGTCAGGCAGGGTCGGTCATGCTCAATGATTTTGCTGATATGACAGACAGTTCCCATCGGATGCGTATCATCCATCGCGCCGGCTGCGCCGAGATTGAAGACGCAGGAAAGCTGTTTTCTCATCAGGAGATAAGCCGTGGCAGCAGCGGCATTGGCTTTGCCGATGCCTGAAATCGCCAGCAGGAATTTCTCATTTCCGTAAATCTCAAACGGCTTCTGCTCATAAAGCCGAAGTCCGAGTCTTTCCACAAAAGGCTGCGCTTCGAGCAGGGTCGCCATGAGCAGACCGATGACTACATGATCTCCCGGCATTTTATCATTTCCTCAAGCGTTTCAACGGCTTTTCTGCCGATTTCTCCCAGCGACACGGTGAAGTCATTTACATAGAGATTGATATGACTGTCAATCACCGTGTCATCCATTTCCTGGGCATGAGACTTGATAAATGCTCTTGAGACATTTCTGTTTTCAAAGGCAAAGCTGACAGAATGTCTCAGAATTGACTCAATCTTCTCTTTGTGATCTCCGGCAATGTCATTTCTGACGGCAATACAGCCCAGCGGAATGGGAAGACCGGTTTCAGATTCCCACCACTCGCCCAAGTCAACGATTTTGATGCAGTCATATTCGGGATAAATGAATCGCCCTTCGTGGATAATCAGCCCCGCATCAAATTCGCCGGACTGCACACCCGGAAGGATGAAGTCAAAGCGGGTCGGAATGACGTTTTGAATTTCAGGCAGCCAGAGCTTCAGCAGCAGATGAGCGGTAGTATAACTTCCGGGAATGGCAATGCGGGCCTGGGCGAAATTTTTCGGTGCAGATTTGGCGACGAGCAGAGGACCGCATCTGTATCCCAGCGCAGAACCCGCATCTAACAAGGTGTAGCGCTCTTTGAGGAGCAGATACGCGTAAAAAGAGAGTTTTGTAACCGGAAAGGTCTGTGCAAAAGCTTTCTGATTCAAATCTTCCACATCGGCGATATAAGCGGTAAAGCGGAATGCGCCGGTGTCAATATGCCCGTGCAGCATTGCGTGAAAGATAAAGGTGTCATTGGGACAGGGCGAAAAAGCGATTTTGATCTCATGTCTCTCGTCTTTCATTCAAATCTCCTTATTTCATGGTACTGAGAGTCACGCTGTACAGGCATTTTTCCGGCGTCACGGATCAGCGAGATCATACCGTTCATCGTGATCTGCGTCTCGATTCCCGTTGCTTTTACAACAACTTCTTCCGTGAGAACGCCGCCCATGTCGTTTGCGCCCGCAGCCAAAGCGACCTGAGCAAGCTTTGTTCCCTCGGTGAGCCAGCCTGCCTGAATAAACTTGATATTGTCGAGAAATATCCGGGCAATTGCGACAATTTTGAGATAATCCACGCCGGTTGCGGGCGTAATATGCTCCAGCCGCGTCCGCGCGGGAGAAAATGACCAGGGGATAAATGCCTTCAATATCCCTGTCTCATCCTGAATATCTCGTATGACTTCAAGATGGGCAATGCGCTCCGCAAGCGTTTCTCCCATGCCGTAAGTCATGGTGGCAGTGGAGGTCATACCGCACCGGTAAAGGGTTCGCATGACTTCACACCATTCCTCACGCGTGCATTTTTTCGGACTTACCGCATTTCGGATTCTGTCAACGAGCAAATCCGATGCGCCGGGGACAGAGTTCAGACCCGCATCTTTTAATGACTGCACGGTTTCATCAAGAGAAATGCCGTTTTTTCCTGAGATATGAACCAGTTCCGCAGGCGAAAAGGAGTGAAGATAAATTTCGGGGAATCGCTCCCGAATCGTTTTTATCATCGTGAGATAATTGTCAAGCCTGTGGTCCGGGTGCAGTCCGCCCTGAAGCATGACCTGGGTTCCGCCCCCTTCGATGAGTTCTTCTATTTTCCGGCAGATTTCATTTATCGTGAGTTCGTAAGGCTCGACTCGCCCCGCGTGCGCGTGGTAGGCGCAAAAAGCGCATTTGGCTTCGCAGATATTGGTGTAGTTGATAATTCTGTCAATGACGAAGCCGACTTTTTCTTGGGGAAATGCGAGTTTCCGCCGGTGATCTGCCGCCATTCCCAGCTCGATGACATGCCATCTGAAAAGCGTCAGGGCATCTTCAGCACTGATGCGCTTTCCTTCGTATATCTCTGATCTGAGTTTTTCGTGTGTATGGGTATGTGAGTTATTCATGTCAATACCACCCTTCTCGTCCCTACGCTCTGCGTGTGAAACGGGTTTCAAACCCGTTTTACATCGGACGCGGAGCGTCCGGGCTGCATTCCCACGCAGAGCGTGGTAACGAGATCAACATGCGGTCATTTAGCATGACTATTCCATAAATTTCAGGGATTCGACTTGTCTGAGAAATCCCGATTCTCCTGAAACAGAGAAGTAAAAGCGCAATGCGGCTTTCAAATCTGCGGTAAATTCATATTTCAGCAGACGATAATATGCTGAAATATCATAAATAATATTCGGATATTTTTCTCTTGCCTTTCGGATGAATGTCTCCGGTTCTGTCTCAAGATATTGCAGAGAATGACGATATGACTCAATCACAGCTTTCAATGTCTCTGAATGCTGTTCCATCGCCTGTTTCCGAACCGCAAACACCGCGAATACCACCGGAAATCCGGTTTTCCTGAACCATAAGTCTCCGAGATCATAAATATATGGAACGGCTTCGCTCATTTGTATCATTGCCTCATTTCCGATGATAAGCGCGGCGTCCATTTCCTGCAAGACCGGGCTGGGGTCTTTGTCCTCGTATTCCGGCTCAATACGGTAGTATTTTCTGAGCAGACATTTTAACAGCACGACAGAGGTTTGAGACGCACGGGAAAGCCCGATTTTCTTTTTATCCAATGCTTCTATGGGAACTTTGCTGATGAGAATCACGGAACGGACATAACCCACTGAAGCAAGACAGAAATCAGGCAGAATCATGACTTCATCCTGAATGTCCGCGTAAGCGGCTGAGGAAATCGGGCTTATATCTAATGCTCCTTTCCGCATCATTTCATTCAATTCGCTGGGATATGCCGGGACAATTTCCACGCCCGGAATCGGCTTTTTCTCCGTCATTGCATAGTAAAAAGGATAGCAGTTCAAATAGTTGATATAACCGAGTTTCATTCAGTTTGTCTCTTTAAAGCAAAGCGAGTTTAAAACTCGCTTTACTGTCTCTCTTTAACGTAGAACGGGTTTCAAACCCGTTTTACTTGCTAAAATTTCATTTCAGCACTCCGGAACGGGAACGCGGAGCGTTCCGGCTGCATTCCCACGCAGAGCGTGGGAACGAGAAGCAGGTTTTACATCTGATAATTCGATGTTGTTTTTACCGGCTTCATTCCTGCATTTTCAATGAGATTTCTCAGATAAGTTTCGCTTCCGTAATCGGCTGTTTTTGCGCCTGCGGCATGAACGACTTTTTCATAGTGATACGTTGAACCGATGTCGTCTGCTCCGAAACAGAGAAGCACCTGCGCCATTTTCTCTCCGAGATACATCCAAAGAGCTTTTATATGCGGTATATTATGCAGAAAAATCCGGCTTGCGGCATAAATCCGAATGTCTTCAAATCCGGTGCTTATGCTCCGATTGGCGCGTATTTCCGTATTGGCGTCATGATACGGCAGCGGCACAAACGCTTTGAATCCTTTTGTCTCATTCTGAAGCGAACGGATTTGCGAAAGATGATCTGCAATATCAGAGGGTTTTTCTATATGATTATACAGCATGGTGGCATTGGTTCTAATCCCCATTGAATGAGCTATCCGCATCACCTCAAGCCATCGTTTTCCTGATATTTTCTTGGGAGCGATGATGTTTCTGACCGCCGGCGCGAATATCTCCGCGCCGCCCCCGGGCAATGCGCCGACGCCTGCCTCGACAAATCTCCGAAAAACTTCTTCTACTGAGATATGATTCAGCTTTGCAAAATAGTCGTACTCCGTTGCAGTAAATCCGACAATAAACATATCCGGCTTGATCTGCCGGATCTGCCTGAGCATGGCTTCAAAATACTCAATCTTGAGACGCGGATTGAGTCCACCGACAATATGAACTTCATCTATACCGAAAGCAACCGCATCTCTTACTTTTTTTTCGATTTCTTCAAGAGACAGGGTATATGCCTTTTCATCGCTTTCATCACATGAATACGCACAGAGCGGGCATCGGAGTTCGCAGACATTGGTATAGTTGAGGTTCATATTCACGCCGTAGAAGCTGTCTGTCCCGTGCAGTTTTTGCCTCACATCGTCGGCAATTGCTCCCAGTTCCAGAATGTGATTCGTGCAGAGCATGTCAACCGCATCTGCTTCCGTCACAGGAATCTCTGCCGCAACTTTTTCGGCAATGCTCCGAAGCTTTTTATCGTGAATGCTGTTTAATAAGTAATCTGACATATTGTATAGTAGCGGCAGGGCGGGCAGCAAGGTCAATGCCGTTAAGTCAGGCTTTCCGGAGTGCTGAAATGAGCGGAGCGAATTTTAGCACCGTGCATTAAGTCAGGCTTTCCGGAGTGCTGAAATGAAATTTTAGCACCGTGCTAAAATTTCATTTCAGCACTCCGGATAATCCGCTAACTTAATGGCATTGGCAAGCTGCCCCCCTGCTGTTCTGAAAGTTAAATGAACGTGCCGTTTTCATATATTTCTCACAAAAGAAAAGTGTAACAAAAGAAAAGCGCATCGTCAACAAATTCTGTTTTTTCCTGCGGAAAAACATGAAACAGCAACAGAAAGAAACGACGATATCTTTGAAAAATTTTAAAGACTTCTCAACAGAAAATATTCAGAAAATCCTGCACATCTTTTAATCCTGCACATCCTGCTCCAAAAAAGATACTTGATTTATGCAGGGGATAACGGTATAAGGAAAATTATATTGAGGGATCGGCGAGTTTTCTCGTTCCCATGAGGACCGTCAATGCCGGAGCAGGCACAGGGTGTGGGAACGGGAGAGAGAGAAAAATAAAATAAGGACGGACGATATGAGATACAATTTTTTTCAATGGATTATGATTGTTAATGCCATTCTGACGATATGCGTTTTTCCGGCGACTGCCAACCGGCAGCCGCTCATCAGCAGCAGTCAGCCTCTTCCGATTCTCCGCATCGGGCTGAATGCCAAGGATGTGGAGACGCTGGATCCGCATTTTGCAAACGAAAACCGGGACCGCGTCATTGCCGAGATGATGTTCAACCGGCTGGTGCGTTACAAACCCGGCAGCGCAACTGTGCTTGAGCCTGATCTGGCGGAAAACATTCCCGAACCGGAAATCGTTTACGGCAAACAGATTTGGACCTTTACATTAAAAAAAGGCGTTCTGTTCCATCCCGGGCCGAATACAGAATTTTATGAGATGACAGCGGATGATGTGGTTTTTTCGCTGAATAAAACTTTCCGGCTCGTCAGTTCCACTTACGGCGGAGATTACAGCGGTATGGCTGTGGAAAAAGCGGATGACTACTCGGTCAGGATTATTCTGGAAAAACCCATGTCTTCCGCCCTTTTCATGCCCAGATTAGCCGCGTATTCGGGCGGTTTTATCGTCAGTAAAAAAGCATTTGAGATGACGGGCTATGAGCGATTCAAAGCATGGCCTGTGGGAACAGGTCCTTTTATGCCGGAAACTTATGACCCCGGGAAAAAAATCAGTCTGAAAGCCAATTTACAATATTTTCGGGATTGTCCCCTTCTGGAAGGCATTGATATTTTTTTTCTTCCGGACATCAAAGAACGGGAAAGCGCTTTAAAAGCCGGAACGCTCGATATTATAGAAGGGCTGCCGGAAAGCGGGTGGATTGAAAATATGGAAAAGCAGGAGGGGCTGACAGTTGATTTGCAGGGAATCGGCGAAGTTGTCATGCTGCATTTCAACACCGCCGCAAAAGCCATAGACGATATAAGGATACGCAGGGCAATTGCTTATACGCTGGATCGGGATGTTTTTCTTAAAAACTTCGGAAATCAGGCAGTTAAAAACATTTATTCGCCTGTGCCGGAGGGCTTTCTGACCGGAGGCCTGCCGCTGGAAAAGATTAAACTTCTCAATCTGGATTATGCCCCTGATCTGAACAAAGCTTCTCAGTTAATGGCGCAGGCAGAAGCAGAATATGCCGGGGGCTTTGATTTGAAGCTTGTCACTTCGGCGCATCCGATTTACCGCAAATATTATGAAAGCCTGCGGGATCAGTTGGCGCAGATCGGAATTAACTGCAAGCTGAATCCTGTCGCACATTCTTCAATGCACAAGCGGATTCGTGAGGGAGAAAATGCGCTGGTGATTTATATCGGCTGGCGGCCCGACGCCGATGCGGTGCTGACCCGCTTTTTTCATTCCGATGCGATGCGGAGAGGCGCAAAGCCGGACGCCAATTTTTCCTGCTACACAAAAGCGGACAAACTCATCGAAGCTGCCCGAATAGAAGTCCGTACCGCCGAGCAGGTTCGGCTATGGGAATATGCCCAGATCAAAATTCTTGACCATCTCGCTGCCTATCCGATTCACTACATTCATCCGGTTCATGTCCGCAGAAATTATGTTGACTACGGGCATGAGACAGAAGCCCTTGCTTTTTATCCCTATATTACGGAATTGACTAAAATTGATAAGTAAAAACTCGGCGGGTATGTTTTAGACTTTTTAGGAAATAAAAAAAGATTCTCGCAAAGGACGCGGAGGATGCGCAAAGGAGGAAAGATTTCCGGAGTGTCAAAATGAAATTTTGACTTTTTGCGGTCTCTGCGGGGGACTCAGCCGCTTATTTCCGAAAATGTCTTTTGAATGGCATGGCTCATATTGAAATAAAATATTGTTATTTAATGCAACAGTTCGGTAATTTTTTGTGTTCAGAAAATCATAATTTAATAAGTGGCTGAAATTATTAAATCTGATAATCTGTTTTGAATTTCATAACCTCCTGAAATCATTCAGTCTGAAAAATTTTACCGAACTATTGTTAATGATGAAATATGAATAACGGACTTCTTGCCCTGTTACGCCGGGTGAAATTTTAAACGATGATTTTAGCTCCTCCCCCGTATTTTTTTTACGGATCCCCATTTCTTTATCAGACTTTCAACAATCCGATATTATTATATTTTAAATAAAAATGGTGGTTTTTCCCCACCATTTTCCCCGCTATTTTTCCGTTATTGCCCGTAACAGATTTACCCTGTATAATAATTAGTTTATGTTTTAAAATATGATTAAAATTTAGACGTGTTCCGATGTAATTCATTAAAAAAAAATAAAAAACAGGAAAAATTTTCTTGACATTTTATCAATTCCTTTATATTTTTTTTTAAAAAATTATAAGTAAGGTGTGTTGACATCAAAAAAGGAAAACGACGATGAAAAGCAGAGGTTTTTTCGGGAATGCGGCGTTTGTTGCCGTGGTGATCGCCCTCGCAGGGCTTATGTGCGCTTTTCCGGCTGTGACGCCGGTGTGCGCGCAGGATCGGACTTACCACAGTGCGGATTACAAACCTGCGGACTGGGAAATCAGCCTCGCCGAACTGCTCCGCATGACCCAGTTGTACAACAGCGGCGATTATCACTGCAATTCGGCGGGTGAAGACGGCCACGCTCCCGGAACCGGGGACCAGAGCTGCGAAGCCCACGATTAGGATTACAAGCCCCGGAATTGGCAGATCGGGCTGGAGGAACTGCTCCGGCTGACTCAGTTCTACAATGCTTCGGGCTATCACACCGACCCTGCCGGGGAAGACGGATTCGCCCCGGGTCCTCTCGGAAACCCCGTATCTCTCAGCGTCATTCCCGAAAGCGCCTCGGCGGTTCCGGGACATACACAGCAGTTCAGGGCGGAAATAAGCTATAAAAACGGCGACACGCAGGATGTGACCGCGGAAGCGGAATGGTCCTCTTCAACCGCATCCGCTGCTTCTGTGGGCAGCGGTACCGGCAGCGGAGGGCTGGTCACAGCCGCGGCTCCGGGTACGGCAGTCATTTCGGCGGTGTATGAAGGACTCTCCGGCGCCGCGACTTTCACCGTGGACGAGGTTGAAGGCAGAACCTATGACGGCACGGAAACGACTCTTGATCTGAAACGGGGCGGCGCGAACCAGTTCCTGCTGCCTGTGGAAATCGGCAGCCAGACCCTCAATCTCCTTGTGGACACCGGCTCGAACGCGCTCCTTGTTTTTGACGACAGAGTGGCAAGAAGCAACACCCCGGTCAAAAGATCGGAACAGACGCTTACCGTTACAGACACCGAAGTTTCAAAATCCTATTCCAGCACGTCCCGCACGGGTCTGCTGGCGACGGCTCCGGTGAGAATCGGCGCATATTTCGCCGCGGAAATGCGGATCATGCTGATTCAGACCCCGGATTCGCAGAATGACCCGTCTCTGACCGCAAAAGGCGCGGACGGCATCATCGGACTCCGCCGCACCGAAGGACTGGCGCAGAATCCGGACCCCGTGCTTTTGGACGTGCCGCTGGGAACGCTCAGACCCTCGGTCAGCACTTTCGAGCTGGACCTTCCGCCTTCGGGCAATGCCTCCCTGTCTTTCGGACACAAACCGGTTCTCGATCTTGCGGAACCGCAGTATGTGTTCCGCGCCAAAACTTTTTCTGTAAAAGACCCGGCAAATCCCGTGAGCGCGAGCTATTCCGATCTGCAGGTGCCTTTCCGCGCCAAAAGCAGTTTCGGCTCTGCGGATACGGGAAATCTCGACATTCTTTTGGACACCGGCGCGGTAAGCAAACTGGTTCTCGATACCGAAGTGGCAAAATCGCTGGGCTACAATCCGAGTTCCGGAACATGGGCGATTCCCGAAGACGAGGAAATCAAACTGAACCTTGTGGGGCCCGGGGAGACGATAACGCTGTATCCCAAATTCCGGGTGTCGGAAATCAGCGTCGCGCCTTACAGCACCATGGGCGTGGAATTTGAGGCTGTCCTCGGCATTTCCCGGTGGCAGGAATACGTGGTCGGATTTGATTTTGTGGATTATCAGGACGGCGGTCCCGACGGCACGATCTCGCTGCTGCGGAGACTTGACAGAAAAGATGCGGTGGGCAGCAAGCTGCCCACCCTACACGCGGCTTTTGCCCCGCTCGCGGGTCTGAACTCTTTCGGAGACGACAGATTCCCCTCGTCGGACGCGTCCGGAAACACCGTTGTTTTCCAGTCGGACAGACCGGACGGCAAAGGCGGATGGGACATTTATGTATGGCAGAAAGGCGCGGGCATTCTGAATCTGCCGAATCTGAACAGCACCGGCGACGACTCCTATCCCCGCATCAGCGCGGACGGACGTTATCTCGTGTTCCATTCGGACAGGGAAGGCGGCGCGGGTGCTTATGATGTGTATCTCTGCGATCTCACGCAGAAAACTTTTGTCTCCGTTCCGGGACTGAACACCTCCTCCCTTGAGAGAAATCCCTGGATCAGCGGCGACGGCAGTTATATCGCATTCCGGTCCGAGCGTTCCGGCGGCTACGGCGGTTCGGATGTCTATCTCTATGATCGCGGCGCGCAGGGCTATGTCTCACTTCCGGGTCTGAACACGGAGGGAAGCGAATCGCTGCCCGCGCTGAACGAGGACGGCTCCCTGCTGTCTTTCACCGGCGTCCGTGCGGATGCGGTGAACGGCGGACCCGACATTTATCTCTACGATGTGAAAAATGGTGACATGATCTCTTTGTCACAGGGAATGAGCGGCGTGAATACGAAATACCGGGAGCAGTTTTCCGCAATCTGTCCGGGCGCGATGTTCATCGCTTTCCAGACCGACCGCACAAATCCGGATATGGGGCTTTACGACCGGGATATAACTGTGGTTCATGCGGCATCCATGAATGCGGTTCTGATGAGAGGACTCAGTTCCGACGCGGACGACACCGCGCCCTTCTTCAGCGCGGACGGAAATTTCATGCTCTTTCATTCCCGGCGGCCCGGGGGCGAGGGCGGTTCGGACATTTATATGTACCGCATGAGCGGTATTCAGGAAACGCCGGTTCCGGCAGGCTCTGAAACCGGCGACATTAAGCTGACAAAGACATCGGACGGACTGTTCACGGTTCCGGCAACATCCGGAAGCAGAATACTGAATCTTCTGGCTGAAACCGGACTGAGCGCGCTCGTGCTGTTTGAAGACAGAATTCCTTCCGATGTTGTGATTTCAACCGGCGGAGATGTGAGCCTGAAACTGCCCGGGGGCGGCGTTCTGAACGGCAAAGCAGCCACGGCGGACATTGCGGTCGGCGGTGTGAAGGCTTCGGGAATGCGGATTGTGCTGGCAAAAAGCGGCGATTACGCAGCCCTTACCGGACTTTCCCTGAGCGGCGCGGAGGGCGTTTTCGGCATGTACCGCAAGCGTTCCGAAGGCGATGTGACCGGCACCGCGGACATTCCCCTCGCGGTACTGCAGCCTGCGGTCAGCATGGCGGAGTTCAATTTCGATCCGGCCGGTGTTCCGGGTCTGAGTCTCGGCAGTATGCCCGTGATTGAGGGTGTGCCTGCAAATATGCTGTTCAACACCTACGTTCAGGGACGGATAACCGATCCGAATGACCCCGAAGGAACGGCTTTCACCGACCTCGAAGTCGCTGTCACGCCTGTGGCGGTAAAAGGCGAAGACTACAAAGTCGGCGCAAAGCATGTATTCCTTCTCAGCAGCACCCTGAAAAACCGCATCATTCTCGATACGGCTGTCGCTGCGGAACTCGGCGATCTGAGCCGGTGGCAGGATATTTATCTCTTTGTCACGGGATCCGAGTCCATGCTCCGGGCGGTCGAATGTCCGGCAGGTCAGGCGCAGATAAAAGACCTGAGCGGTTCCGACTATGACGGCATTATCGGCATTGACTTCTGGCAGAGCTTTGTCACGGGATTCGACACGGTGGGGCTTGCCGGCGGCGGACCGAGCGGCGTGGTCTCTTTCCTGAGACGCGCCGACATCGGCGGCGCCGGCGGAAGCTCCGCAGCATCTGACACACACCATTTTGTCGCACTGCCCGGACTCAACAGTACGGCGGACGACAGTTTCGGCGACATCAGCGATGACGGAAATACGATTGTTTTCCAGAGCAATCGGGCAGGTTCTGTGGATATCTGTGTCTGGCGGAACGGTCAGGGACTGCTGAATCTTACAGGACTGAACAGCGCATCCGCGGCCGATATGAGTCCCCGTATCAGCGGCGACGGCCGTTACATGGTATTTTACTCTGACAGAACCGGCAGCGCCGATGTTTATCTCTATGATCTCACAGCCGGCGCATTTGTTGATCTGCCCGGTCTGAATACCGAATATAACGAGCGTTTCCCGGATATCAGCGCGGACGGCGCCGTTCTGGCATTTCAGCTCTCCGGGTCCCCGGATAACATTGACGGAAATGCGGACATCCGATTCTACAGCATCGGCGGCAAAGAAATGCTTCTGACGCCTTCGGGATGGCTCAACACACGGGGCGACGAACTGCTTCCCTCGCTGAACAGAGACGGATCCCTGACCGCTTTCGGCGGAATCGGCCGGGAGGACAGCCGGGGCGGATATGATGTTTATCTCTGGAAAAATACAGGGGGCGGGCTTGTTGATCTGAAGACCCGGCTGAACACCGTTTATACCGAGGGTGCGCCCTCGCTGAGCGCGGAGGGCGGTTTCATTGCCCTGACAAGCGACCGGAACAGTCCCGATCTGGGCCACCGGGGACGCGATATTTTCCTGTTTGAAACCGCTTCGGAGGAATTTCTCTTCCTGCCGGGTATGAACAGCGAATTTGAGGAAGGCGCGCCCGCGCTTTCCGAGAATGCGAAATATATTCTTTTCCATTCCAAACGGCCCGGGGGAGAAGGTGGATACGACATTTACCTGTACAGCCGGGATACTGAAGACAATACGCCCTATACGGCTTCGGAATCCTACACCGAAGACGGAGCGGTCACAGAAAGCGGCAAAGCGGTTGCCGGCGCGAAGGTCAGCGCGGTTGACCTGGACGGCAGAACCGTCGCCACAGCAACAACTGACGAGTCCGGCAGCTTCAGCATCACAGTTCCGGCAGGAACGGCTCTGCCTGTGAAATATGAAACTTCTGCTGAAAATGCCGAAGTTGTAACAGATGAAGTAGGTTTTGTTGGTACTTATGTGCCGGATTTTGAAGCCGGGAACCTCAAATTCACGCAGGTCTGGATTGAAGACAAGGCACAGACCGGTTTTACCACGACTGTCAGATTTGACGTTGAAACCACAACACCGGCTTATAATACTTATATCAAGGTGTATCTGAAAAAAGGCAACCCGTCGGAAATCGAACTGAACGGCGGCATCGGATTTACGCCGGATTATGACCTGACCGCGCTGGTTATTGACAAACTCGGACAGAAAGGACTGATATCCGAACCGGTTGTCAACACTCAGGGCGATATTGTCACCAAAGTGACCTATCTGCCCGGAACTGAAAACCGCAAGGCGCGTGTCGAACATACCTTTATTGTTCCTTCGGGCATTGCTGACGGAACTTATACGGCTGTGTTCTCAATCAATATGTTGGATATCAATCCCGCAGATAATGCGATTCAGGGTGAAACATCTGCGGATCAGTCCGACAATTACATGATTGCATCCGTAGCCACGATTATCGGAAATCCGGACAAACCGAATCTGCGGATTCTTTCAGCATCATTGGTTACCAATAGTTTTGAGTTGCCAAATGCAGAAGACGCCCAGAATTCGGATGATATTAATTCTGTTTCGGGCAGGTCTGCTTTAACCCTGAACATGGAAGTCGAATCTATGGCTCAGGATACTGTCAAGCCTACGGATATTATCTTTGAACTGGTAATTGACGGCAGTCGTTATCCGCTCTGGTTTGAAGGACAGAATGATGCAGGAGCGGTGATAAAACAAAACATCTTCACTTATGAGGCTGCATGCAGACCCGAAGACCGTCCCGGATATCCGGAAGGACAACGCTGTGCTTCATTGTTCCGTCAGGAGCAGACCGGTCGGACATACAACCTGTATCTCAGTCAGGCTGCCTATGACATCTTAAAAACCAGAACCTCGGATACACCGTGTCAGGTGGTTATAAAGGTTGATCCGAACAATACGATTGAAGAATGGGAAAACAACAAAGCAGACAATGTGAAAAATCTGTCTGTTATGTACCTTGCGCCTCAGGTTCCTCTGCGGTCTTTAAGAGCGAAATACCAGATCGTTATCTTTGATAAAAAGCTGGACGATAAATATGGAAACGATTATTGGAATGGCGGTTACAGCATAGCAGACAGCATGAGTTACAAAGTTACTAACTTTGGCAGTGTCGAGATTCCCACCGCTGGTGATATTGATCTGATGAATAACGAGGTGTATGTAACCTGTTTTGGTAAGAAAAAACCAGTGCTTGAAGCCGGCGCTAAGTGTAGCATTGATATTGATAATATTCCCGACAGCAGTGACGAATATGTGGTTAAAGTTATGGGGGAAAAAATATTTGGGGAATCAAAAAAACTGCAGACACCAGCAGGGGCATGCGATAACGAATGCTCTGAATGTAAGAAAAACTGCCCGGACGATAAATGTAAAGAAAATTGCGGGAAGCGGTTTGCAGAAGGCGAGATATGGAATTCAAAAGACCTGGCTGGCAACGAGATGTGGAGCAAATCAAAAGAAAGCGAGGAGTTTAAGAAAACATTGAATGTCGGACCAGTTCCGGTAACAATAGCCGCCAAGGCAAAAGGGGAACTCGGGCTTCGAGCCTCTCTGAAGATTGCTGCTAACAATAAAGTGATACTGGAAGGCGGACCTTATGCGTCCTTAACGGCAGAAGTCAGCGGAGGTGTAGGACTTCTATTGATAGTCGGAATCGAATGTGAAGTAACACTGATCAAGAGTTTTTTCGGAGTCAATATCGGTGTTCAAATATTGCCGTCTTATCCTCTGGCAATTATCCGGGTGGCATTGCCTTTGACTCTGAAGGCAATAGAAGGTAAAATTACTGCTTTTATAAAAGCAGACCTCGGATTTTGGAAAAAAGTGCTAGCAGAGGAAAAGATTTTCGAATGGGATTCAATTATTGAAAATACATGGTATCCCATTATGGATCCGAAGTCATGGGCTTTCGGAGCAGATACGTTTAAGGGGTTGTATTCAACTTCTTCTGATTTTAAAGGAAGCATACCTTTCACGGAAAATGCTTTGTACCATGACTGGGGCAACAAAGGTCCTTCAGGATTGTCTAAGACTGACAACTTTTTTGCAAGCTGGGAAGGATACTTCAATATTGACTCAGGCTTGATGAATTTCTATGCAGAAGCCGATGATGGCATGGAAGTCTGGGTGGACTGGAATGATGATGAAAAATTTTCAAAAGACGAGAAGGTTATTGACCATGCGGATGCACCGTGGACAGGTACTGTGTCGAAAGACGTGTCGGTAGCAGATGCCGGGTATCATAAAATCAGGGTTGTTTATAATGAAAAGACCGGCAATGCCAAGGCGAAGTTCTACTGGGTGAAAGACAACGAATATGCCGCATGGTATTGGAACAATACAGATCTTTCAGGGGACCCTGTGCTGTTCAGAAGAGAAAACAGCATAGATTACAACTGGGGAACAGGCAGCCCTTATGGAGATAAAGATAAAAATGTGGTGAATCCGGATAATTTCTCTGTACGATGGGAGGGGAATATTGATTTTCCGACAGACGGTTCTTATACCGTTATCGCCAATGCGGACAAGGGAACCGTAAGCGTATGGGTGGAAGATCAGCTCAAAGCTACGGGAAGTTCTTTCTATGTGACTAAGGGAAAGCACAAGATTAAAGCAGAATATAAGCATTTCACAGGCAATGCCAAGGTAAATGTCGGCTTTGCTCCGAAAGGTAAATTCCTTGCCCGATATTTTAAGAATACTGACCGGACAGGGACATCGGCAAAGACTGCTATTGAAGATAAGATAGACTATCAGTGGGGAACCTCAGGTGCGATAGCAAGTGTGAAGGATAACTTTTCTGCCATTTGGGAAGGATATTTCTCGTTTGAAAACGGCAATTATGATTTTATCGCTCATGTGAATGACCGCATGTGGATATGGATAGACGGTGAACAGATTTATGCTGATCGGTTAGATAGACCTAAATCCAAGGCGTTTCTCGTTACCCGGAAGATGAAAGCAGGGGACCATCATATCAGGGTGGAATATACCGAATGTGATGGTGATGCAACTGCCAGACTTAACTGGTCAAAACAAAAAGATAATGAGTTCACAGCGACATATTATGATGGTAACCCGACAGGAATATCCGATCCGGATGCAAGCCCGACAAGGATTGAAAAGATATCCTCAATTGCGTACAATCCGCAAACTTATCAGGGTATTTCTGTAGGTTCTGTAAGTTATGAAGGATGGGCGGAGTTTGACAACGGTATTTATAAATTTTCGCTAACCACAGTCGGAAATCTGTGGATAGACAATGTTCTGACGATTGACCAGGGAACTAAGATGGTTCTTCCGATAAACAAGGGACGCCATCTTATCCGGCTCGAAGTTGCTGTCAACGGATATAATCCCGAGATTAATCTGTATAGGTCTAAGGTGGAGAATCGGAATGGACTTGTCGGCATGGCGTTTGCCAATCAGAATCATTCGGGTATTTCATGCGATGATGATTTATATTATTGGATGAGGGCTCGTGATATTTATGATGATGGTCATCAATATCCTATTTACTTTCAACACTATATCCCTGACGGATGGGAAGACGGAGGGAATCCGTGTTTGAAGAGTAGTAATTTCAGCGTTCGGTTGTTTGGCGTTTTTTCGGTGCAGAAAGACGCTACCTATTACTTCATGGCTCAGGCTGATGATATGAAGATATGGGTGGATGGTCAACCGCTCATTAATGACTGGAATGGAAAGCAGACAGGAGCGTCTTTTGCAGAAATAAAACTGGCTCAGGGGGATCATCTGATTCAAGTCGAGTATCGGAATCTCGGAGTTTCCCCGCCAACCTCGCCGGCGGTGAGGATCGGATGGAATACGGATGGTTGGGCATGTGTCTATAGAAATCCGAATTTCGGAGGAGAGACCTTCTGTTTTTCTAAGGATATTTCGGGAGCTAAATTTGAACTTGATCTGACAGGATCGGATTGGAACGACACAATATCATCTGTCAAAGTATCCGGGAACATTACATTCACGGGTTTTGATAAAGGTGGTTATCAGGGAGACTCAATAACAATAAAGGGACCAAAGGGAAACTCCTCTCTCGGAAAGATGGATAAGAAAATTTCATCGTTCAGGATAGAGTGATTCAGACAGAAAGACCTTCAGAGTTTTGAAAACTTTGAAGGTCTTGAAAGGCATTGATCCATGAAACGGAATATCATTAATGCGAATTACGAGTTAAAAAGTAAGAGGAATATTCCGGCTGCAAGTTTTCCGTAAACATGAATCAGTAATCCTTTATAAAAGTGAATTAGGAGTCAGAGCATTTGCATTTGCCTCTGATGTGATGTAAAAAAAAGACCTCCGGGATTGTAATGATTCCGGGGGTTTTTTATGCTTGCGTTGTGGGGCTGGGAGGTGTAGAATGATATAAATTATTTCAGGTCAGGAGGAATTTAACCATGACATTACAGGAAATGGAAAAAGGATTTCAGGAAATATGGAAACTGTTTTCAGAAACAGATAAAAAGTTTCAGGAAACAGCCAGAGAGA
>DZCT01000024.1:17508-20427 GCA_022736535.1 Desulfatirhabdium butyrativorans
TTCAGGAAACAGCCAGAGAGAACAGAGAATCCGAAAGGAGATTGGAGAAGCTGTTTAAAGAAACCGATGTGAAAATCGGAAAAATAACAGGAAAATGGAGTCAGTTCGTGGAAGGGCTTGTTGCTCCGGCGGCGGTTAAGCTTTTCAGAGAAAGGGGTATTGAGGTAAAACGGATATTTCAGAGGGTAAAGGCGGAAAGAAACGGCGACAGGATGGAAATTGATATACTGGCGGTCAATACGGAATTTGCAGTTCTGATTGAGGCTAAAAGCACTCTCGGTACAGATGACGTGAATGAACATATTGAAAGGCTTGCAAAATTCAAATCCCTTTTTCCCGAATACGCCTCTCATAAAGTGCTGGGTGCGGTTGCCGGTATTGTAATTGACAAAGACTCAGACAGGTATGCTTATAAAAGCGGACTGTTTGTAATTGCACAGAGCGGCGAAACCGTGAAAATTCTGAATGACATCAAATTTAAACCCAAGTCATGGTAAATCAATAGTCTGCTTTTATGCACGTGGCTTGCATTTTGGTTTGGGGATGTGTAGAATGGAGGTTATCTTAATGGACAAAGGAGGCTCTTTTTCAGAGTGAAATTTGATGAACAGGAAATAGAACAACTGAGAAAAGCTTATAATGAACTTGTGGTAAAACGGTCAATGTTCGGTTCAGGTTCTGCTTACGGCGATCACTATGAAATAGTCATGATTCTGCGTTCTTTCGGATGTAATGCCCGTTTTGAAGCCAGCGCACAGGTTATGAACTATGTCGAGCATGTTATTACTTACGGAGAATCACCGGAGGTGTACTGATGGATATCCGTTTCAAGCGCGGCGATGCGGTGAATGCTTTGGGTGAAATAGCCGTAGTCAAAGATATTCTGAAATCCGATGATACAGGAAACATGGTTCTTTTTGTGCGGTTTGTCCGCAATATCGGAGACAGCAGACCTTATGACACTATCATTATCTCGCCTGAACGTGATATGGGTGTTTCACAATGGGAAACTGTATCAACTGACAAACTGAATGAGGCAATTGAACGAAGGCTTGAATTTATCAGAAAAGAAGTGTCGGAATTGAAATCGCTGACAGCTTTCGGGAAAAGCAGCGATTCAGAGCAGCAACCGTGAGGAATTATATGGGACTTTCGGGATGGTGCGGTGATCCCGGAGGTTTTTTATGTTGCTTGTGTTCCGGTTTGTCAGGGTGTAAAATAAAAAGATATAATTATTTTTTGACGGACTGATTTTAATCATTCAAATTCAATGGAGATTCTGACATGACAGAAACATCTTTTGATAAAACAAAAACAATCCGCTATTGGCTTGAATGTGCTGCCTATGATCTTGAAACCGGAAAAAGTCTTATGAAATCAAACCGTTTTCCTTATGCGCTCTTCTTTGCTCATCTTGATGTTGAAAAGGCGCTGAAATCGCTTGTTGTAAAACAGACCGGTGAACACGCACCTTATAGTTACCTAAAACATATAAAAATATATAAGAATATATAAAAATATATAAGAATATATAAAAATATATATTATCAGGTTTTGAAACCGGCACCGTATCGTCCGGTGAAGGCATGCGGAGCGGATGATGACCGGGCCGGAGCCGTCCCCCGCATCACCGGGGCAGTTCATATCCTTTTGCGTATACTGCATACCTTCCTCCGGGGCGTGATGCTCTGCAGGCTGCGGGCGGAAACACGGTTTCCGGGAGTCCCTGCGTCCGACGCTCCGAAGACTGTCTGACTTGTAACAGAACACGGCACGGATGTCAACACTTTTGTTTATGCCGATATTCTTATATATACTTATATATTTTTATATAAACTGTATAAAAGAATATGATACGCATTCACTGATAAAACTTTCAATCATAGCGAATATCGGACTTACCGATGAAAAAAGCAATAAGCTTGCGGAATATACTGATTTTAATATCGAAGCACGATATCCTGATGAAAAGAAAAGTTTTTATGATAAATGCACCGAAGAATTCGCATCTGAAAAATTTGCCGAAATGGAGGAATTTTATAAATGGTTGATACAGAAATCAGAGGAATAATATCACGATTTGTGAATACGCTGACAACGAAGGGGATAAAGGTGGAGAAAATCATTGTCTTCGGTTCGCATTCATCCGGCAAGATTCATAAAGACAGTGATATTGATGTAGCCGTTGTTTCGTCTGACTTCGGCAGGGACAAATATGAGGAAAGAAAACTTCTTCTGCAACTGGCATGGAAAATTGATCCGAGACTTGAGCCGATACCTGTTTCCGCCGATGCGTTTGTAAATGATACATGGATACCCCTGATTTATGAAATCAGACAAAAAGGACTTGAGATAACGGTATAGAGATGCAGGCGGGATACTTCGGGATGGTGATGTCCCGGAGGTCTTTTTTCTGCTTGTGTTCCGGTTTTGTGAGGGTGTAAAATAAAATGATATGAGAAGAGTATTGCCTCAGCAGGTTAAAATGAGTCACATGAGAGGATTCATCTGTAACATGATGAATATTTTAATTAAAAATAATCTCGATCAAATCAGAAAATATTGCCGGGAGTATGATGTAGAAAAATTATATGCTTTCGGTTCTGTGATGACTGATAATTTTTCAGATAACAGCGATATTGACCTGCTGATAAAGTTTAAAAACATCCCTTTTGAAGCTTATGCTGATAATTATTTTGAATTACATGCGATATTCGAGAAATTTTTCAATCGGAAAGTTGATCTGATAACTGAAAATTCCCTGTCGAATCCGTATTTCATAAAAAAGATAAATCAGACAAAGACAATTCTGTATGAAGGATGAAATAAAGAAACTGCTTTTCGATATAAATGAAGCAGCTGCTTCTGTTTTTGAATATAGTAATCCACTTTTGGTTTTTTGCGGCATATTTTTTGCTT
>DZCT01000412.1 GCA_022736535.1 Desulfatirhabdium butyrativorans
CGCGCCGCCGCCCCCGCCGCCGGCTGATATGCCGCCGGGAATGCCGCCTGAAATGAATGCGCCGTCTATGGGCAATGTGAATAATATGATGAAAAATGTTCCCATGCCGGGAAATGACGAGGATTGATTTTTTTTTAGCCACGAATGGACACGAATTTTTCACGAATAAAAAAACACGAATAATCTCGTAATCTCGTTCCCACGCTCTGCGTGGGAACGTCCGGAGTGCTGAAATGAGCGGAGCGAATTTTAGCAAGCATTTAATATTCAATTGCTAAAATTTCATTTCAGCACTCCGGATACGGACGCGGAGCGTCCGTGTTGCGTTCCCACGCGGAGCGTGGGAACGAGAATTTTTTTTTACCTTTCGTGCTTTCGTGGCTAAAAAAACATACAGGTAATTTTATGAGGATTGTCTATGTGAACTGGGCGCCTTTGTGGAGAGGCGCGGAAGTGGGCGGCGGCGTCAATGTTTATTCCCAGTCTATGGCTGCCGAAATGGTCAGAAAAGGATACGACGTCTGTTCCATATCCTCCGGTTATGCTTATAATCTCGAATGGGGAACTTTTCTGAAAAAAGGACCCGATTATAAAGGCGTTGAAAATTATGAAATCTTCAACGCGCCGAATGTCGCGCCCGGGTTTTTCAATTATGAGACGCCGGCATCAGACCCGGCAGAACCGAAATCAGAGGCGGTCTTTCGGAAATTTCTGAAAAAGATACGTCCCGATGTGGTGCATTTTCAGAATATCGAAGGCATTTCCGCCCGATGTATCCCCATCGCCAAAGAAATGGGCGCGAGGGTCATTTATTCCCTTCACAATTATCACCCGGTCTGCAACCAGATATACCTATTATATAAGGACAGAGAAATCTGCAAAGATTTTGCCGGAGGCGAGAAATGTCTCGACTGTATTTTTCCGCCCCCGAAATTCGGCGAATATTGGAAACGCCGAATCGAATATCACGCATACCGGCTTGAACCGGGACCTTTTCGGGACAAATATCTGCCGATTTACGAAGAAAAACGGAACGAATATTTCAGAAAAGCCGCTTCCGGCAAAAGAAAAAATGCGCTTTCCGGCGAGGCTTACGCGCAGCGGCGAAAAGACAACATTCAAGCCATCAACCAAGCCCATATTGTGCTTGCCGTGTCGAATTTTGTGCAGGACCTTTACCATGACATGGGCATTGAAAAAGACCGGCTTGTGACCTGTCATATCGGCAGCGCGATGGCGGATGTAGGGAGAAATATCTCGCACCGGCATGAAGCCAAGCAGCCTGATGACCCGATAAATGTTGTGTTTCTGGGCATTCCCTCTCCGCCCAAAGGACTTCCCTTTTTTCTGGAAACGCTTCATACAATGGAACCGCAAGTGCTTTCCCGAATCCGGCTGCATATTTACGCGGCAAATGCTTGGAGTCTCGGTCATTTGCTGAATCCGCTGTTTGAAAAATTGGCATCGCTGGCAGTTCACGAAGGTTATCGCTATGAATCGCTTCCGGATATTTTGTCCGGCATGGATGTCGGCGTGGTGCCGCCGATATGGTGGGACAATGCGCCGCAGGTCGTTTTTGAAATGCTGGCAATGAAAGTGCCGGTCATCGCCGCACAGATCGGCGGCATTCCTGATTTTGTAACATATCGAGAAAACGGGCTTCTGTTCCGCCCCGGGGATGCGGAAGACCTTGCGGACAAGCTCAGAACTGTTGTAAATTCTCCCGGTTTGATTGACAAATGGCGGAAAAACATCAAGCCCATGAAGACCATCAGCGAACATGCCGATGAATTGGAGTCTTTTTATAAATCAAAGAAAATTTTTCCCGTACAGATTTCAAAATCCGCTCGCTATGTTTCTGTGTCCCGACAAGTGGAAAATTTGCTGTCGCCGGACCCGGAGTATTTTGCATGGCTGGTGAAAAACAAACTGAATGATCCGCTGAAAGAGCTTGAATCGCTTTTCGGGAATCAGGCTGAAGCCTCCAATCCTGTATTTTCCATCATCATGCCCGTATGCAATGCAAAACGGGAACATCTTGAAAATGCGGTTGATTCTGTCCGAAAGCAGAATTTTGAGGACTGGGAACTGCTGATATGCGATGACGCGTCGGATTTGACAGAAACCCGTAAAACGCTTGCCTTGCTGAAAGAAAGCCTGTTACCTGTAAAAATCATTGAAAATGCGGAGCATATCGGCATTTCCGAATCTGTAAATCACGCCGCAGAAAACGCGCTCGGAGAATTTCTTGTGTTTCTGGGACCTGAAGATGCTTTTTATCCGGACGCGCTGGCAAAGCTGTCTGAAGCTGTCCGCAAGTCTCCGGAAATGAATGTTTTTTATGCGGACGCAGACCTGATTTCTCCGCAGGGATTCAGATACAAACCTGATTTTAAACCGAATTTTTCGCCTTCGGTGCTGGAAACTCGAAATTATGTTTTTCATCCTTTGTGCGTGAGAAAGCGGGTGTTTGCAGAAGCAGGGGGCATGAACAAGAAATTTGACGGTCTTCAGGATTATGATTTCCTGCTGAGACTGATGGACAAGGGCGAAAAATTTGTTCATGTTGCGGACATGCTCTATTCCCGGCGTGAAACAGATGATGCTTTTTTTTCATTTCCCGCGGCTTCGGAGAAACAGGAATGGGCTGAAATCTTCAGGCTTGGGAAAAAAATGCTTGCCGAGCATTTTGAGCGCAACGGCGACGCGCTGCTTTCTGTTGAAGGCAAGCCCGAACATGCGGTTTTCCGCCCGGTGTTCAAGCTGCCTCCGGAAATCAAGCTTCTGATGGTGAATACGGGAAACACAGATTTTTATTTTGAACCGGAACGCATTCCCGCGCGCTACAAAATTTCTTTTGCCTCGGTTCATTCCGATGATTTCTTTGCGGCTTCGGAGGGGCAGGATGTGATACTTTTCATGCACCCGGAGGTCTGCCCGCATTCATGGAAAGTCTTTTTGGATGAATTAGCGTCATGGGCAATGCGGAAAGATGTCGGCATTACCGGCGGAATGATTATGTCCGATGAGGAACTGATTGTTCATGCGGGCATCAGCCTGACACCGAAAAAAACATTGCGATATGATTTCAAGAACAGTCCTGCTTACAGAAATCCCGCAACAAGCCGCATCCGGGACACGCTGGCGGTCAGCAGCATGGCAATGGCTGTAAGTGCTTCAAAATTTAAGGATATGCTCAATGACAATTTGAAATCGGAACTTCATCATTCCAAATTGTGGGATATTGCCCTGTGTCTGAATGCAAAGGAAAAAGGGCTGCGGGTGGTTTATCTGCCTTACGCGTCCGCGGTCATAAAAGGAACTGCTGTGGAAATGCCCGATATTTCCGATGAAGAAACTGCCCGGCTTCTCGAAAAATACGGCATCAAAACAGACCCTTTTCTGAATCCGCATCTCATTTCAGATTCGGATACGGACGGCGAATATGATTTCCGGCTGCCGCCCCAACTGCCGATTGAAAAAAAGGCAAATGACAAAGAAAGAGACCCGTATCACAAATGGCTGAAAAAAATTTCGCCGGACCTGTCGCAGTCTCCCAAACGCATTGCGGCAATGAAGACGCATCCTTTTTTTTCAATTCTGCTGCCCACATACAACAGCAACATGCGCCTGTTTACGGAACTGCTTGAATGTATTAAAACTCAGACTTATCCGTATTTTGAGGTCTGCCTGAGCGATGACGCGTCCAGCGACAAGGCTTTCAGGGAATATCTGAAAACGCTTCCTGATGAAGATGCCCGTTTTTCCGTCATTCTCGCAGACAAAAACGGCGGGATTGCCGCAAACACCAATCGGGCAATGACAGCCGCCAAAGGTGATTTTCTGGTGCTGTGCGACCATGATGACCGCATCGAGCCGTTTGCGCTTGAGTTTCTGGCTGACTATATAAATAGGTATCCTGAAAGCGATGTCGTTTACAGCGATGAGGACATGATTTTTGTGGACGGATTCCGTCATTCCCCGCGGCTTCAGACAGACTGGAATCCGGATATGTTCAACAGCCACATGTATTTTCCGCATTTGGTGTCTGTCAGACGGAAATTGGCGTTGGACATCGGCATGATGGATGCCACCATGGACGGCGCGCAGGATTATGATTTTTTTCTGCGGGCAACGGAAAAATCCCGTCATATCGGTCACATTCCCATGATTCTGTATTCGTGGCGGAGTGCGCCGGGGTCTGTGGCAGTGGACGCGTCTGAAAAACTTTATGCTTTTGAAGCCGGAAGAAGGGCAATCGAAAACGCCATGGAACGCCGGGGAGAGGACGCCGCCGCGCTCAAAGCTTACGGCGCGGGGCTGGGCGTTTACCGGGTCAAAAGAAGGGTCAGGGAAAAAGCGGTTTCCCATATCATAGAGGGCAATTCAAAAGAAGCGCTTATCGCCATGAAAAGCATCCGTTTGGTCTCGCCGATTCCCGTTGAAATCATTGTCGTCATTGAAGATGACCGGGCAGATATGCGGCAACTCTTTGAAAATGAATCAGATGTTAAAATCATCA
>DZCT01000025.1 GCA_022736535.1 Desulfatirhabdium butyrativorans
CTTCCGGTCTCCGCGTCTCTGCGGGCAGTTCTGCCGCTTATTTCCGAAAATGTCTGTTTCATAGAGACATGCCGGCGGCGGCAGCAAACGGCGGGGGCAATCTGTTTCTTAGTCTGGCGCCCTGCCATTGTCATTTCGACCGTTTCTTATGTATGTCATTTCGACCGTTTCTTATGTATGTCATTTCGACCGTTTCTTATGTATGTCATTTCGACCGAAGGGAGAAATCTTTGCTTTGAAAGGAAAGCCTGTTTTATAAAAATCTTATTATCATTTTATTAAAAGGGGCGTTCAGCTCGCTGCGCTCGAAATGACAATAAGCGGAAGGCGACTATTTCTCACTTCTCAATTTTCACTTCTCTCACTCGAATCAGCGGCAGGCGCCAGAATGCCTCCCATGCAATGCCTGCCGTCATTTTGCTTTTTCCCACATTGCGGTCTGTAAAGAGAATGGGAACTTCCGCGATGCGGGCACCCGACCGAAATGCAAAAAACGTGGTTTCCGCCTGAAATCCGTAGCCCCCGGATCCGATAGGGCAAGACAGAATCTTTTCTAACAAATCTCTGCGCCAGACCTTGAAACCGCCGGTCAGGTCCCGCACCGGAAGACCGAGCCACAGCCGTGCATACAGCGAACCGAATCGGCTGATGAGCTGCCTGAAAAGACTCCAGTTTTCCGTGCCGCCCCCCTTAACATAGCGTGAACCGATCACCAGATCGGCGCTTTCGCTTCTCCGAATCATTTCCGGCAGGCGTTCCGGCGGATGGGAAAAATCCGCATCCATCTGCACAATCCGTTCCACCTCAGGCATGTTCTTCAGGACAGTGCGGAATCCCTCAAGATATGCCCGTCCCAGTCCCTCTTTTCGGACACGATGCAGGACCGAAATCTGAGGATTTTCCAGACGCATTTTTTCCGCAACCGCGCCGGTTCCGTCCGGGGAATTGTCGTCAATCACAAGAATGACGGCTGAGGGAATAATCCGCAAAATGGCTTCTGTGATCTGCGGGAGATTGGCGGCTTCATTGTAGGTGGGCAGACAGATCACAATTTTTTTAAAAAACGCATCATAATTCATAAGATTTTTTTCCGTTTTGCATAATAAACAGTATCCGAACAGTTGCTCCGGAGCGATGGAATGTCAGAATTTCATTTTGACACTCCGGAGAAGATCGGCGATGAAATGTCAAATGTCAAAACATATTTTCATTTTTTTTTCTTTTCTTTGGATTTGGATATTGTAAAGAAAAATTTTATCTGGTAAAGAAATTTGTATGCGATTCGGATTTTTTTCGTAAAAAAAATGTCCCGGGTCTTGTATTTTTTCTATTATAAATATAGAAAATGAAATGACCTCGTTCCCACGCGGAGCGTGGGAACGAGGTCAACTGCGTAACTCATTCTAAATATAGAAAATGAAATCTGACAACTTTTACATGAAAGGAAACCCTTATGACAGAAATCAAAAAATTAATGCTTGAAACTTTATCGGTTTTTATCTTGCTGTTTTTAACACAGACCCTGCTGCAATGGAGCAGCGGCGCGTTCTCTTCCGAGTTCGGCGCATATCCCGACGAAGCGGCTCATTATGTTACCGGTCTGATGGTTCGGGATTATGTCTCAGACACAAAATGGGAATCCCCCATGACTTATGCGGAAAACTATTACGCCCATTACCCGAAAGTCGCTTTCGGGCATTGGCCCCCGGTTTTTTATGTCATACAGAGCGTCTGGATGCTGCTGTTTTCCCATCTCCGCATTTCTTTATTATTTTTAATGATTTTTCTGACAGCCCTTCTTGCCCTTACGGTGTATCTGTCCCTCAGAAAAGCATTCGGTTATCCGGCTGCATTCGGCGCGGCGATCCTGCTGCTGATATTTCCTTTGGTTCAGAAATACAGCGGCATGATAATGGCTGAAATTCCGGTGGCTTTGTTCAGCTTCTGGGCGGTGCTGTGTTTCGGCATGTTCATGGAAACAGAAAAACCCCTATGGTCTGCGGGCTTCGGTATATGCGCCGCACTGACCATTCTGACCAAAGGAAACGGCTGGGCTTTGGGCTTTGTTCCGATACTTGCCGTATGTTTCAGCCGGCGGTTTTATCTGCTGAAATCTCTAAGTTTCTGGTATCCGGCAGCCATTGTCGCGGTATGTTGCGGTCCCTGGTACGCCTTCACCCTGAACATGGTGAAAAACGGCTGGCAGAGCGAAACGCCGAGCCTGAATTTCACTGTCACAGCATTGGGATTTTTTTCTTATGAATTTGTAAAAATTGTCGGCTGGGGACTCTCGCTTCTCATCGCGCTCGGCTTTGTGAAAAAAATCATTCTTCCGTTCCGGGACCGGGGCGCGGAAGGAAAATGGGCTGCGCTCGGGGCATTGCCGTTGAGCGTCTGCATATTTCATGCACTGGTTCCCGCCGGCATGGAAGACAGGCATCTGATAACCGCAATTCCCGCGCTGCTGATGTTTCTGGCAGCGGGCATAGGTTATCTTTGTGATCTGTCATATTTTCAGATGATTGCATATAAAAGAAAAGCAGTGATCGTGATGCTTTCGCTGGCAATCGTCTTTTCTTATGAAACCTGTACGATTCCCGGAAAAGCCTGGTACGGATTCGGGAGCGTTGTCCGGGATTTGCTTTCAAAACCGGAGTTTCATGATTCGGTGATGCTGGTTTCATCAGATGAGCGCGGGGAAGGCATGTTCATTTCGGAATTTGCCATGCAGGAGCCTCGCCCCGGGCATATCGTGCTGAGGGCAAGCAAAATGCTGGCAAGCAGCCGCTGGAGCGGCGCACAGTATAAACTGCTGTGCTGTACGCCGGAGAACATAATGAATTATATAAAAGAAATTTCGGTGGAAGTTGTCGTGATTGACGAATCGCTTCCGGAAGGTTCCCGGCTTGCACATCATACCCTGCTTGAAGAAACCATAAAGTGTTACCCCCGGCGCTGGGAACTTTCAGGCGATTATCCGGTGACAAGAAAAGGCGTTTTATATGAGAACGGCATCAAGGTTTACCGTCTGAAAAGGGCTGAAAAACAGCGTGCAGACAAAATCCGCATAGACCTCACCGGAATCATAGGGAAAATATTGGAAATCAAAACAGGGAGCCGAAAGGTTTCCGAGGTGTTTCCGAATTTATCTGACGAAAGATGGGCATTGCTGACAGAAGCCCGGAAACAGGCACTGACGTTTTTCAGATAGGGGTCAGAGGTCAGAGGTAAGGGGTCAGGGGTAAGCCCTCTGACCTCTCACCCCGAACGAGGCGGGATGTTTTCTGCGTCCCGGCCCCGGCGCTCGATAAAGGGGTCAGGGGTAAGCCTCTGACCTCTGACCTCTGACCCCTGACCTCTCTTTCATAGGAGCAACCATGAATTTTTCCAAATTTTACGAAAATGAAAACAAAATGTTATGCTTCACTGTTGTTGCCGCATTGAGCATCAGACTCTTTTGCATGTATTATCTGAAATCCTACATCATCCCCGATGACTGGGATTTCGGTTATGAAACAGGAAGCGTCGCGGGGGCGATTGCCCGCGGAGAGGGCTTCAGTTCACCTTTTCGGGAACCCACCGGCCCCACCGCGCTGCTGCCCCCGCTGTATCCCTATTTTTTAGCCTTTATATTTAAAATTTTCGGGATATTTTCAAGGGAATCCGCTGTGGCCGCGCTGTCTGTCAACTGTCTGTTTTCAGCCTTGACCTGTATCCCGCTGTATTTTATCGGCAAAAAACTGTTCGGCAGGCAGGCTGGATATATTGCAGCCGCAGTTCTTGCGCTTTATCCGGTTTCTATATGGTATGCGGTCAATACGATTTGGGACACGGCTATTTTTACATTTCTCTGCATGACGCTGATACACGGCGCATTTCTCCTGCCCGGTCGCTTTACTTACAGAAATGCCGCGCTTTACGGCATCCTGATGGGCATCACAGCCTTGCTGAAAAGCGTCATTATCGCCTTTTATCCCTTTTTGCTTTTGTGGCTGTATGTTCAGACTATCCGGAGTGCGAAAATAGAACGCAGTGATTTTTCGCACATTGCAAAAAATCGCTTCGCTTCCCTGACTAAGATTCGACGCGCTCCGGAGCTGTCCCGCATCTTCCTTGTCTGTCTGGCGGCATTTATCGTGCTGTCTACCTGGCTTTTAAGGAATTATATCATATTCGGCCGTCCCATGATCAATTCCAATTTCGGATTGGAATTTAAGCTTGAAAACAATATGAACACATGGAAAGCTTTTGAAAAAACCGGAGACCGCAGCGTGTTTATGAAAACGCATCCGACAATGAACCCTGAAGAATTTTATCTTTACAAAGTCGTAAGAGAAATCATATATATGAAAATCTCTCTGGATGAAACACGGACATTTATCCGGGAACATCCGGGAAAATTTGCATTTCTGACATTGAGACGGATCTATTATTTCTGGTGCGGGGATTTGAGCGGAAAAAACGACTGGGCAGGCAATCTGAAAGTGTCTTTTTCAGTATCCGGCTTAAAAAAGCTGTTTTTATTTCTGCCGGTGCCGCTGATGCTGCTCGGAATGTGGGCAGCATATTTGAAAATTAAGCCTGAAAGCAGGATTGACTTATGGCTGATCGCCGCGTATCTTTTTTCATTGCCCCTTGTTTATTATCTTACACACGTCTGCGCCAGATTCCGCTATCCCCTTGAGCCGCTCATGCTTCTGTTTGCCGTCTGCGGGCTGCGGGAGATGGCGGAAAGGCTGAGGAGTAAGAGAGATGAGGGATGAAGCAAAAGCCCCCTGACCTCTCACCTCTTTACAAATCATCATTTATTGATATATAATGCGAATTTCAGAATGAGATGTGACAACTTTTCAAAAGTTGTCACATCTTCTTTTTTCTTAATCGGCATACATAAAAATGAGGACAATATGACAGACATCATACAGCACAGCGAATACCTATGGGAAATTCCCAAAAGCGGAAACATGCGCGTTCCCGGCATCATTTATGCCCATAAATCCATGCTCAAAGCCATCGAGAAAGAGGGCGCGATCACGCAGGTGAAAAATGTCGCCACGCTTCCGGGAATTATCAAAGCCTCTTTTGCCATGCCGGACGTGCATCAGGGATACGGATTCTCCATCGGCGGCGTTGCGGCGTTTGACTGGGAGGAAGGCGTCATATCGCCCGGGGGGGTCGGTTATGACATCAATTGCTTACTCTCAAACAGCCGCATCCTGAACCGGCACGGTTATACGCTCACCATTGCCGAAATGGAGTATATCTGGGAGACGAGTTTCCTGAAATGTCAGAATCTCGAAAAAGGAGAAGAAGATACAACGCCGATAGTCCGTTATCTGAAAATGACTCCCCGAAAGCCGATTTACCGCCTTACCACCGCAGGCGGAGATGAGATACTTGCCACCGCAGATCATCCTTTCCTCACGCGGAACGGAATGACGGAATTGGAAGGCTTGAAACCCGGCGACAGCGTGGCGCGGTATCCCTTTGAGGGCGTACCGTATCAGCCGCCGTCAGATGAAATTCTGCTGGATGAAAGCGACATCCGCCGCGCTCTGGCGGAACAAGGCAAAGAAAACAGAGGGAATGCGCTCATACAAATTTTGAATCAGTTGAAAAAATGTGATCTTCTGCCTCTGCGGATGAATGCGCCCCAACTGCCGTATCTCATCAAGCTGCTGGGATTTGTGATCGGTGATGGGACATTGTATTTTCAGAAAGGCAGGGGCAAAGGCGTTACATGGCTTTACGGCGAATCTGCCGATCTTGAGGAGATACGATCCGACATTGAAATGACCGGTTTTACGTCTTCCCGCATTTACAAAAGAGAACGAAATCATCAGATTACAACAAAATATGCTCAGTTTGAATTTAAGCGGGAGGAGTCGTCTTTCAAAGTATCGGGAAGTGCTTTTGCCGCGCTGCTTGCAGCGCTCGGTGCGCCCGTCGGCAAAAAAGCCATGCAGGATTTCCGCGTCCCGGAATGGCTGTTCCGTGTTCCCCGCTGGCAGCAGCGGCTTTTTCTCGCGGCGTATTTCGGCGCAGAATTGTCAAGTCCTCATGCTTTTGAAAAGAGAAGTTACAATTTTTATCCGCCGATGCTGTGCATGAACAAGCGGGAGGGTTTTGTTCAAAGCGGAAGACTGTTTTTGGAAGACATCAGCAGCCTTTTGGAAGGATTCGGCGTTGAAATCCGTCAGATCAGCCAGAGAGCGGAACAGGTGAATCCTGACGGTACTCAGTCTTATCGTCTGAGTCTGATGTTAAGTTCAAAGACGGAAAATCTGATTGCCCTGTGGAGCCGGGTCGGATTTGAGTATAATCGCAAACGGCAGCGGACTGCGATGCTGGCTGTTGAGTATCTCAAACAAAAACAAAATGTTGTTGCCGTCAGAGAAAACGCTGCTGTCCGGGCTGTCGCGATGCAGGCTGCGGGCATTGCGCCCCTGACGATTTATCAGGAACTTGGAAACGCTTATGTGAATCGCCGTTTTTGGGAACGCTCGCTTTATGAAGGCAGGACAACAGTCTCCCGAGTCAGTTCGCAATTTCAGACATTTGATGCTTTCTGCGAGAGAGCCGCCGTCAATGACAGCATCATGGTCTGGTCAACCATCGAGGCGATTGAGCCGGTTGATCTTTCAAAAGAAAAGGCTTTTGACGGCTATGTGTATGATTTTACGGTGGCGCATCAGGATCACAATTTCATTGCAGACGGATTTGTGGTGTCCAACTGCGGGGTCCGGCTTGCTTCAACCCATCTTGAAGAAAAAGATGTCAGACCCAGGCTTGAAGACCTTGTGAATGCTTTGTATCAGCATATTCCCTGCGGGGTCGGCTCCAAAGGCTCTATAAAACTCTCTGACAAAGAAGAAAAAAAAGTGCTGGAATTGGGAAGCCGATGGGCGGTTCAGGAAGGACTCGGCGAAAATGCGGATTTGGAGCATACGGAAGAACGCGGCTGTATGCACAACGCCGATCCTGAAACCGTGAGCGATAAGGCTCTGGAAAGAGGCAGAAGCCAGCTCGGAACCCTGGGGTCAGGCAATCATTTTCTGGAGGTCGGCGTGGTGGATACGATTTATGATGCGGAAATTGCCCGTGTTTTCGGGCTGTTTGAGGGACAGATCACGCTGATGCTGCATTCAGGCTCGCGGGGACTCGGATACCAGATTTGCGATGATTTTCTGGCATTTATGGTCAAGAATATGAAAAATCTCCCCTTTCAGTTGCCGGACCGCCAACTCTCCTGTGCCATGATACAGTCTCAGGAAGGGATGAGATATTACAACGCCATGGCCTGCGCGGCAAATTACGCGTGGGCAAACCGCCAGATTCTCATGCACAAATCCAAAGAGGTTTTTCTCAAAGCCCTGAATATCAGCCCCCGCACGCTCGGCATGAATCTTATGTACGATGTGTGTCATAACATTGCCAAGAAAGAGGAACATCTCGTTGACGGAAAAAAGCGGACGGTCTGCGTCCACCGCAAAGGCGCGACCCGTGCTTTTCCGGCAGGGCATGTGACGCTTTCCGAGAAATACCGGAAAACAGGGCAGCCCATCATCATTCCCGGAGACATGGGAACGGCTTCTTATGTGCTTGTAGGTACGGAAAAAGCCATGGAGGAGACATTCGGGTCCACCTGTCACGGCGCGGGCAGGGTTCTGAGCCGGGCAGCAGCCAAGAAAGCAAGTCAGGGCAGAGTCATTCATCGTGAACTGGAAGAAAAGGGGATTCTGGTCCGATGGACCGGCAGAAGCACGCTGGCAGAAGAAATTCCCGAAGCATACAAAGATGTTTCCCAAGTGGTTGAAGTGGTACACGGCGCGGGCATTTCAAAGAAAGTGGCAAAACTCAGACCCATCGGCGTGGTAAAAGGATAGGGGCGACTGCAAAAAAATTGCAGGGCGGACAGCTTGCTGCCCGCCCTGCAAGCTAATTAATTTATAGTGATCCGCTTTCGGTTTTTTTACGGCATATTTTCTGCATTTATGCCGTATTCCGGTTTCAGATATCTGTCTGTGTGCGTCTGCGGCAAAAAAAGCAAAATCGGATCAGTATATATGGAAAAACAATGATTTCACGAGATGATTACGACAGCCCGTGGAAGGATATTCTGGGCAGGTACTTTGAAGCGTTCATGCGTTTCTTTTTCTCGGATATTGCAGAGGAAATAAACTGGGAAAAAGGTTACAGCTTTGCGGATAAAGAACTCCGGCAGATAAGCCGTGAGGCGGAAACCGGAAAACGTCTGGCAGACAGGCTGTTTCGGGTATGGAAGAAAAACGGAGAAGAGACATGGGTGATGATCCATGTGGAGATTCAGGCGCACCGGGAAAAAGATTTTCCCCGCAGGGTTTACGTTTACAATTATCGTATTCATGACCTGTATAATCGCCCGGCGGTCAGCCTTGCCGTGCTTGCGGACGACAATGAAAAATGGTATGACACTGTTTATTTTTACAGCTTATGGAGATGTCTGATCGTGTTCCGCTTTCCTGCCGCCAAAATTCTTGACTATAAAAGCAGACAGGAAGAACTCGGCAAATCGGAGAATCCTTTTGCAGTGGTTGTCACGGCGCATTTGCAGACAATGGAAACAAAGGGAGATGACAGCAGCAGACTGAACCGGAAAATCAAACTGACCAAAAATCTTTACAGACGCGGTTTTCTGAAACAGGATATTCTGAACCTTTACCGCTTTATAGACTGGATTATGGCGCTGCCGGAAGAACTCGAAGAAACATATCATCGGGAGATCACCGAATTTGAGGAGGAACGGAGAATGCGATACATAACGACAGCCGAGCGCATCGGCATGAAAAAGGGTGAGATGATCGGAATCGAGAAAGGAATTGAAAAAGGAATTAAGCAGGGAATTGAGCAGGGAATTGAGCAGGGAATTAAGCAGGGAATCGAGAAAGGAATCGAGAAAGGAATCGAGAAAGGAATCGAGAAAGGAATCGAGAAAGGAATCGAGAAAGGAATTGAGAAAGGAATTGAGAAAGGGAGAAAAGAGACCGCAAAAAACATGCTGGAAATGGGTCTGGACATTAAGCTGATCTGCAAGGCAACCGAGCTTTCTGAGAAAGAAGTCAGAAATATTGGGAAAAATCATGACGGTAAAAGAGAATGCGATACATAACGACAGCCGAGCGCATCGGCATGAAAAAGGGTGAGATGATCGGAATCGAGAAAGGAATTGAAAAAGGGAGAAAAGAGACCGCAAAAAACATGCTGGAAATGGGTCTGGACATCAAGATGATCTGCAAGGCAACCGGGCTTTCCGAGAAAGAAGTTGAAAATATCAGAGATCATAGGAAAAAAATGGAAGCTTAATGAAAATTTTTTTTATCACACTTGGAATTATCATGCTGGCTGTAGGTCTGATCTGTGCAGATGTGAATGAAGATATTTATCAGTCTCGCCCCCGGCAGGCATCTGCAAGAATTGTGGGCGGAGAAGATGCGGAACCCCGTCCCTGGATAGCAGAACTGATTCATTCATACTCCGTTTCGTTTTACGGCGGCAGAATGTGCGCGGGATCGCTTATCCATCCCGAATGGGTAGTCACTGCCGCGCACTGTGTGGAAAATAAAAGTCACCGGCAGATGAATCTCGAAGAAATTGACGTGGTTTTGAATGTCTATGACCTGAAAAACGATGCCGGAGAGCGCATCAAACTGAAAAAAATCATTATGCACCCCTTGTATGACAGGGAAAATAACTGGAATGCAGATATTGCGCTGCTGCAATTGGAAGAAACCGCGGGTATTTATACAGAGACCCTGCCGTTGCTGAGAAATGACAGGGGGCTTGAAGGAAAAGAAGCCATTGTCATGGGCTGGGGAACGACTTCCGCCGATAAAAGCATATTTCCCGAAAAACTTCAGCAGGCCACTGTCAATATTGTTTCCAACGAAATCTGCAACAAAAGTTACAATCAGTCAGATTTTTACCACAATCCCATCACGCAGTATATGCTGTGTGCAGGTTACAGCGAAGGCGGAAAAGACGCGTGCCGGGATGACAGCGGGGGGCCCCTGATCATTCAGGACGGAAAGGTATGGAAATTGGCAGGTATTGTGAGCTGGGGCGAGGGGTGCGCAGAACCGGGATTTTACGGCGTCTATACCCGTGTATCAGAATTTATTGATTTTATTTATACTTATGTTCCGGCACCTTCCAACAGTCTGCCGGAAGCTCTCAGCGACCGCTATGTTTTCAATGAATCAGACACATTCTATGTTGCCGGACCCGGGGTGCTTGAAAATGATACAGATGAAGACGGCGACGCGCTCGACGCGGTTCTGGTGACGGATGTTTCCCACGGAACCCTGATATTGAACGCCGACGGTTCTTTTACCTATATCCGGGACAGCAGCAGTGTTTCAGGCGACAGTTTTACATATAAAGCCGATGACGGTCTTGCAGATTCTCAAACTGTTACCGTCAGCCTTGAGATTCATTCGGCAGACAGCGACAGCGGCGGCAGCGGATGTTTTATCTCAGCTTTGTGCGATTGAAGCAACAGGCAACAGTGCAAATCCCCCCGCTTTATTTCCTTGACTTTTATGCAAATCAATTGCATAGTTCGGATATTTTTATGAAATAACAGAAAAGGAGATGTGCTATGCGACATTTTAAAATGACGGCGGCAGTCTGTCTGCTTTGTGCGATCTTCGGAGCAGACCCCGCAGACTCGGAAACGCTGTCTGTTTTTGTGAGCATTGTTCCGCAGAAATATTTTGTCGAAAAAGTCGGCGGCGAGGGTGTAAAGGTGTCGGTAATGGCAGCGCCGGGAGCAGATGTGCATACTTTTGAGCCTAAACCCAAACAGATGGCGGAACTCAGCAACGCAAAAATATATTTCGCTGTCGGCATTGAGTTTGAAAATGTCTGGCTCAAAAAATTTGCGGGTGCCAATCCGCAGATGCTCATCGTGCATACGGACAAAGGCATTGAAAAGATTTCCATGCAGGCTCACGGCGCGCATGAGGCGCATGAAGCGGCAGCGCATCATGAAAACAGCGGACACGGCAGCGAAGGGCATCATCACGGCAGCACAGACCCGCATATCTGGCTTTCTCCTGCGTTGGTGAAGATTCAGGCGGCAAATATCCGGGATGCGCTGGTTTCCACGGATCCGGCGAATCGTAAAACATATAAGACAAATTGTGAGCAATTCCTCAAAGAGATTGAAGCATTGGACGCAGAGATAAAAAAGACATTTTCGGAAACAGGCGGCAAGGTCCGGTTCATGGCGTTTCATCCTTCATGGGCATATTTTGCCCGTGACTACGGACTTGAGCAGATTCCGGTTGAAATTGAAGGAAAAAATCCCGGACCCGCCCAGTTGAAAGACTTGATTGTTCTTGCCCGAAAGCTTGAAATTAAAACAATTTTTGTGCCGCCGATGTCAGTTGCAAGAATTGCGGAATCGCTTGCCAAAGAAATCGGCGGAGAGTTGGTGACGGCGGATCCGCTGGCTGCGGACTGGGCAAAAAATCTGCGTGAAACCGCCGAAAAATTCAAGGCTGCTTCTCGGTAGCCGGCGACGGCACTGCATAAGGTGATTTCAAAGTTTATATATACTGATGCGATTTTGCTTTTTTTGCCGCAGACACACACAGACGCACACAGACAGATATCTGATACCGAAATACGGTATTTATGCAGAAAATATGCCGCAAAAAACCGAAAGCGGATTACTATAGGATTTTTTTATGGATTCAGCGATGATAGAAGTCAGAGACCTCTGGTTTTCTTATAACGGTCATTCGGTGCTGGAAGCTGTGAATTTCAGTATTCCGGAAAAAGGGTTTGTCGGTCTGCTCGGTCCCAACGGGGGCGGAAAGACAACACTGTTAAAGCTGATGCTGGGTTTGCTGAAGCCTGATCGGGGCACCGTTCGTATTTTCGGGGAGCAGCCCCGAAAACACGCAGACCGCATCGGTTATGTGCCGCAGGAAATCGGCTTCAACAAAAGCTTTCCCATATCGGTTACGGACGTGGTGATGATGGGGCGATTGAAGTCGGGAAAAACATGGGCAAGTCATTCCTGTGAAGACAGAGCTGCCGCAGACAAGGTTCTGGAAATGCTCAGAATGTCGGAATACCGAGATAAACGCATCGGCGAACTTTCCGGGGGCCAGCGTCAGCGGGTTTTTATTGCCAGAGCATTGATAAACAATCCTGAGATTCTTTTTTTAGATGAGCCGACCGCAAGCGTTGACCCTCAGGGACAGGCGGAGTTTTACGAACTTCTGAAATCGCTGAATGCCCGCGCCACGATTGTGATGGTCAGTCATGATGTGATGATTATTTCGAGTTATATCAAATCTATTGCCTGTGTGAACCGGCGGGTGCATTATCATAACGCCGCCGAAATCACAGAAGAAATGACCGATATGTACTGCTGCCCGGTGGAAGTCATCACACACGGAAAACTCCCGCATCGGGTTCTGCGAGAACATGAAAAGTTTTAGGAGTGAGAATTGAGAAGTGAGAAATAAAACAGGTTACAGGTTACTTGCTACCTTTTCAATTCTCACTTCTCAATTCTCAATTTAAAAATTATGCTGGAAGCATTACAGTTTGAATTTATGCAGAATGCCCTGCTTGCCGGTCTGCTGGCAAGTCTGATCTGCGGCATTATCGGAACGCTGGTTGTCGTCAATCGGATTGTCTTTATCTCCGGCGGCATCGCCCACGCCGCTTACGGCGGCATCGGCATCGCTTTTTTCTTTGATCTGCCGTATCTGCTCGGAACCTTGAGCTTTTCTCTTTTGGTTTCCGCGGTCATGGCAGCCGTGACCCTGAAAGCAAAACACCGGGCAGACACGGTTATCGGCGTGCTGTGGGCAGTAGGCATGGCGCTCGGTGTGATCTTTCTGGACCTGACGCCGGGATATAAAGCAGACGTGATGAGTTATCTTTTCGGCAGTATTCTGGCAGTTCCCAAGTCCGATCTCTGGCTCATGTTTGCGGTGAGCATGGCGATTGTGCTGATCACGGGCTATTTCTACAACGATCTTCTGGCAATGTCTTATGACGAAGAATTTGCCAGCGTAAAAGGCGTTCCCGTGAAACTGCTTTACTACCTGCTTCTCGGCATGATCGCGGTTTCAGTCGTGATGCTGATCCGGGTGGTAGGGCTGATTCTCATCATCGCATTGCTCACAATTCCGCCGTATATTGCTGAAAAATATTCAGATTCTCTTTTCAAAATGATGTATCTGTCTGCCCTGCTGAGTGCAGTCTTTACATATATAGGTCTCTGGCTTTCCTATATGTTCAATCTCACATCAGGCGCGGTGATTATCATGGTCGGAGGGGCAGCTTTTTTTATTTCCTTTCTTTTTGACCGGTTGAAAGAAAAACTGTAGCAGAGACGGCAAAATCTTGCGTCTCTGCGGCGTATCATATATTGCTTTTCAAAAACCCTACGGTATTTCAACCCTCAGACTTCATTTTACCCGTGATGCCGTACTGTTTCATCATCTTCTGAAAATTGCTCCTTTGCATACCTGTCTCTCTTGCAGCAAGACTCACATTCCAATTGCTCTTGGCAAGCGCATTCAGAATAAAAATTTTTTCCACTTTCTCAACCGCTTTTTCCCTGATTTCCTTCCTGATTTTCTTCAATTCCTCATTGGTGGACGGCACGTATTCCAGCAATTGCCCGATCTCGCTGACGTCGCCCAGCAGCGGGAGTTCTTTAAGCGAAATCCGATCTTTTTCACACAGAATGACGGCACGCTCCATGACATTCCGCAACTGTCTCACATTCCCGGGCCAGCGATACTCCGTCAGGCGGTTCACGGCATTGTCGTCAAAGCCTGAGATATGTTTGCCCATTGCCTCGCAGAACTGCTTCAGAAAATGATAGGCAATGGGCAGAATGTCGTGCCTCCGCTCCCTGAGCGGCGGCAGATTGATGGGATAGACATAGATGCGATAATAAAAATCCTCTCTGAACCTGCCTTCCGCGACCATTTCCTGAAGATGCCGGTTGGTGGCGAAAATCAGGCGGACATTCACTTTTCGGAGACATGCGGATCCCAGCGGGAGAAATTCACGGGTTTCCAAAAACCGGAGCAGTTTCCCCTGAACTTCCATGCTGATATTGCTGATTTCATCGAGAAATACCGTGCCGCCGTCTGCAAGCGTGAAAATGCCGTCTTTGTCTTTGTGCGCGCCGGTGAACGCGCCTCTGCTATGCCCGAACAGCTCGCTTTCCAAAAGATTGTCCGACAGCGTGCCGCAATCCACCGCAAAAAATACTTTCCTCGGACTGTTGGCGTGAATGGCTCTTGCGACCAACTCCTTGCCCGTGCCGCTTTCGCCGTAGAGCAGCACCGTCGCATCTGTGGGCGCAACTTTCTGAACCATCGTGATGACTTTCTTTATTTTCGGGCTGTTACCGATCAGTTGATGGGAAACCGCTTTGCCGCCGCCCTGCCGGTTCATCAGACAGCGGTTTTGCAGACAAATATCTCTGTCAGCCAGCACCTGCCGCACCACCGCCCGGAGTTCGTCAGGCGTGAAAGGCTTGGGAAGATAATCCGAAGCCCCCATTTTCATGACTTCGACAGATGAAGACACCGTGGCATATCCGGTAATGACAATAACTTTTGTCTCAGGATAGCTCTCTCTGACCCGGCGGAGAACTTCCATGCCGCCGAGACTGCTCATCTTCAGGTCGGTAATCACCGCATCAAAGGGATTTTCATCCATCATCTTCAGGGCGTCATAGCCGTTCAGCGCATAAGCAGTTTCGTAATTATCTGTTTTTGCCAATATCTTCAGGCAGCTCCGGCAGATATTGACTTCATCGTCAACGATAAGGATGCGGGCTTTTTCAGCAGACATTGCTGCCGCCGCTAATCGGGAATCTGATGGTGAAGGCTGTACCCTGCCCCGCTTTGCTCCTGACCTCTATGGCACCGCCGTGGCGTTCAATGATGCCGTGCGTGATCGCAAGTCCCAGACCGGTTCCGTTTTCTTTGGTCGTAAAAAACGGGTCAAAAATTTTGTCTATTTTATCGCTCCCGATTCCTTCTCCGGTGTCGCTGACGGAAATCTCCACAAACTCACTCTGCGGAGAAAGCCCGGTCTCAATCGTGATTTTTCCGCCGGGCTGCGTTGCTTCCACGGCGTTAAGGATAAGATTGATCAGCGACTGCTGAATCTGTCCTTTATCCAAGCAGACAAGCGGGATATTCTCGGCAAAACGGGAGACAACCGAAATATCATTGAAAGCCGCCTGTTTCTTGGTCAGCAGAATGCTTTCCATCACAATTTCATTCACATCATTATTCTTTTTCTCCGGCTGCGTCTGGCGGGCAAAATCAAGCAGGCTTGTCACAATCTTGCGGCAGCGGAGCGTTTCCTTGGCGATGAGCTGCAAATCCTGATATATCGGGTCCTCCGGCTTGATGTCCTCCTGAATCAGCATGGCAGTTGTCAGAATCGTGGTCAGGGGATTGTTGATTTCATGGGCAACGCCCGCAGACAGCCGCCCGACAGACGCCATTTTTTCCTGCTGCATCATGACTTTCTGCATGTTCATATCTTTGGTAATGTCTCTCGACAGTTCTATGACCGACACGACTTCGCCGTCTTTGAAAACAGGATAGCAGGCAATGGAGTAGTAAAGTTCGTTTTTGTCTTTATCCAAATGAATATGCGTGGTTTTTGCAGGCTTCCGGGTTTTCAGCACCTGAAGCAGCGGACAGGGATGCTGTTCGCCCGAACAGGGGGTGGTCTGATGATGTGTGATCTCGTAGCAGTAACGTCCGATCACTTCTTTGAATCCAAGTCCCAAATTTTTCAGCATATTATTGTTAATATCCTGAATGCGGTAATCTGCGGCAATAATCAGAACATCTTCTTCAAGGAGGTCATTCATGACGATCTCAGACATTGCCATTTCTTCCTGAAGCGCCTGATGAATGACCTGGTGCATATTTGAAATTCTTGAAATTTCCCAGAAAAGCAGCGCGGTTTCATGGTCAATGGCGTGGACCGTGTTCTTTTTTTTATGCAACACATCATTATAGACATTCTGATGTCCGGTGAGTTCGATCATCAGATCAATGTCGTCCCTCTCAAAGAAGTCATTGTAATCCTTTGTAACAAAAAGTTTTTGTTCTTTTGCCTTTGTCACACCCGGGGCATCGTCTCGGACATCGGCAACCGCCACTATTTTGGGATTTATTTCATGAAAAGTGTGTCTTTCAATCAAATCTATCAATTCTCGGCATCGGCGACCGCCGCCGATCACGGCAATATTCATCATAAACCTCCTGCAATGCGGGATTTGCAATGTTGAAAATATGCAGGGGCGCCGCCCCTGCGGAGAATATCACATAGTTCAGAATTAATTCAGTCGGATAATATTTATTTTTCAACGACTTCCACCGGCTGATCCGGTCTCAGCCGGTCGTTTCCGTCTATGACCGCCGGCATATCCGCTGCAATATTCGGACTGTCAACGCCGATATATTCTCCCTCATAAGCGACAATGCTGACCGGAAGCATCTTTGCCTTACCGTCTTCAACTGTATAGACAAAATCTTTTTCCTGAAAGCGGACCAGCGCAGCCCGCTTAATCATTTTCAGTTTCATTTTGTCGCTGACGGGAACATTGACTGTTGCGGACATATTCTTAATAATTTCCTTGAAATACGGTATGGAAATCTTTGCCTGAAAGGTTTTGCTCTGCAAGTCGGCTATCGGCACAAAATTTTTGACTGTTCCGCTGAACTCTTTTTCCAGCGCATGAATCGTGAGGGAAATCTGCTCGCCCGGACGGATGTATTTCACAAGCTCCTCGGAAACCGCCACTCTGACAAAAACATCGTCGGCAGATGCTAACGAACACACAGGAATACCGGGGGAAAGCCATTCGCCTTCATTTTTATATCGCTCTAAAATGAGACCGTCAAAAGGCGCACGAATGAGGCTCTTTTTGATTTCAAGATCAAGTTTTTCCATGTTTTTCCATATAATTTCCTTTTCCTTCATCAGCGCTTTGTAGGTGTCGGAAAGGTCGTCATAAACTTTTTCGCTGGCAGCATCTTTTTTAAACAGAATTTCATAGCGATTCAGGTTCTTCTTGGTATTCTGAATTTTGATGTCAACCTGCTCGATCTGCTTTTTCATGATCTCAATACTTTTTCGGATAAAATCGGTGTTCAGGCTGACCAGAATATCCCCTTTTTTGACAAGCGTTCCCTCCACAACCGACTGTTTTTCAATCAGTCCGCTGATTTCCGAAGAAATTCCCGAAAGCTTGTCAAAATCTGTCACGCCGATAATCTGGTTTGTTTTTGAAACTTCTTTTTCAAAGACTTTTGCCACGACAACTTTTGCCGGGGGCTGTGCAAAAGCTGAAGCCGCAAGCGTGCTGAAAAAAAGCATCAGAATAATTTTTACCGTTTTCATGATTCACCTCGTCGTGTAAGTAATTTGCTTGGTTGCGTAGGGCGGACAAAGCGAAGCGTGTCCGCCTGCAGCAGAAGGTCCCCGGCTGAAAACAGACAAACCCGTTTTACAGCAGGCATTTTCGGAAATAAAAAAAGGTTCTCGCAAAGGACGCGGAGAGCGCAAAGGATTTTTTGGGGCAAACAGGAGACGCAGGATTTTGCGTCTCTGCTTTGCGTTCTTTGCGAGAAACAATTTGCGGGAGACTCAGCCGCTTATTTCCAAAAATGTCCAGTGTCCGCCTTGTTACAGAGAGCGGACACGCTGCGCTTAATCCGTGAGATAATCTCCGTTAAAAGCATGAGCGACCGCCTTGAAAAGTGTTTCTATATTTACCGGCTTGGTAAAATAATCGTCAAATCCCGCATCAAAACAGTCTGAAAGTTCAAACATCGAGACATAAGCTGTCATTGCAAATATGACCGCAGAAGGTTTGTCTTTCTTAATTTTTTTGCATAATTCCAGTCCGTTCATTTCCGGTAATTTCATATCCAGAAACATTACCTGAAAATCTTTCTTCTCCAATATACTCAAAGCAGATTCAGCACTTGCCGCCGATGTGACCTCATAACCGGCTCTGCCGAAAGCCCGTTCAAAGAGCGTGCGGATAACACCGTCATCGTCCACAATCAGAATTTCGTTTCCGTTCATAGCATTCCAATAAAAAAGGTCTCGCAAAGGCGCAAAGACCGCAAAAGCAAAGCTGCCCAAGCTGAAAATAACAGACAAACCCGCGTAGGGTGGGGTGAGCTTGCGAACCCCACCATTACGCTTTCCCCTGTCATTCCGCTGCACTCAGAATGACAACCCGGTGTCTGTCACCCTGAGCGGAGCGAAGGGTCTCTTCCCTGTCATTCCGACCGAAGGGAGCCGACCAATTTTAATAAAATGGTATAAGATTGGCTCAGATTCTTCGCTCCGCTCAGAATGACAGTCTGCTGCACTCAGAATGACATTCCGGCATTTTTACGAGAGATTCACACGCTTATTTCCGATAAAGCCTGTTTTACAACAACAAATCAAAATTCAGACCGCTTGTTGAACTTTGATTATAGAGATTTAAAGGATTTAAAGCCTTCTGTCAAGCATTTCAATTTTCCCGCAGCAATTCTCATTTTGAAAAACTGCGTTGAACATCAGACTTTTTCGGAAATAAAAAAGGTTCTCGCAAAGAGCGCAGAGAGCGCAAAGAAAGAAAGAAAATATCCGATCTGAAATTTTCAGCAGCTTTGCAGTCTTTAGCTTTGCGCTCTTTGCGAGAGACTCTATAGGTTATTATAGGTTATTTTAAAATTTATTATAAAATAATATTGACTATTATCACCTTAAATGGAATAAAGTCTGTATAAATCAGTTCAGCTTGACAATTTACAATGATTTGCATGGGAGGTAAAAGGAAAAAAGATGAAAAAAATGTATGTGATGATGTGTATGCTGGCAGTGTTTGCTTTTTCTGCTGTATGCTTTGCCGCATACCACCATGAGGGGGAAAAAGATGCGGATAAATTTCTGCAAGTTTATCCGGATAAAGCAGGGACAAAGCTTGACCACTGCGCCCTGTGCCACAGCAGCGGGAAATATGAAAAATCCGAAGGCAGTTTTGTGAGTCTCGGCAGTTGCCAGTGGTGCCATTATTCATACGGATATGACGGAAGCGGCAATATTCTTGACACGATGAACGCTTACGGAAAAGCTTATCACGACAACGGCAGAAATGCCGCGGCAATCAGCGCGATTGAAACAGCCGATTCTGACGGAGACGGATTTGCAAACAAAGCGGAAATTGACGCCAACACGTTTCCGGGAAACAGCGAGGATGATCCGAGCAAAAAAACCGCGCCCTTTCGGGTTTACACAAAAGCGCAGTTGGAGGCAATGCCTCAGCACACCCAGTTTTTGCTGATGAACACGTCAAAATCCGGCGATTTTTATGCGGAATATTCCGGCGTGGCAGTGGAAGACCTGCTGCTTGACGCGGGAATTTCGGATTCGGCAACGGGGATCACCGTCTATGCGCCGGACGGATGGGCGCAGTATCATCCCCTGAAATATGATGCGGCTCCGGAAATGTATCATGTTTTCGGCGCATATCCTGAAGCAAGTTATCAGTATGACCCTGAAGCGGAAAGCTGGTGCGATTACAGCGCGGCATCATGCAAAGGACGCAAACATAATGACATTATCGCTGTTTCGGGCGGGCTTAAAATGCTGCTGGCTTACAAACGGGACGGAGCTTATTTGGATGCGGGCGTATTGAGCGCCAGCAACAAATTGGACGGCGAAGGACCTTATCGGGTGGTGCGCCTCAGAAAACGCCGGGACCGCCGGATCAGGCAAGCAATGCGGCAAATCAGAATGTCAAATGGCCCTACAATAATGAATGGGATCATAATGCCGGCGCCTGTACCCGTTCTGCGACCATTATCAAGGTTGAGCCGCTGCCGGAAGGTACCACCGATATTGATACTCTGGAGGCGGCATGGAACTATGTGGATCAGGGAAAAATCATTGTTTACGGGGCTATCGCGGACAGCAAAAGCGGCGGCGGTTATTTGGCAGCAGACGGTCTTTGGATTAAAGCGGTGATTCATTCCGAAGAAAAAGGCGATATAAACGCTGTGTGGAAAAAAGGCGGCGAAGATGTCACCGAAGCGGGTGACCGGGCGATCTGGGGGCATTTTTATGCAAGCCCTTATCAGGTCACATGGGGAAGTTCGCAGAATCCCGATGTGTTTGTGAAAATCTGGCTCGATCACAGCGGGCGGATAGATGTCAATTTTTTCCATGTCTCTGTGCCGGACATAGAGGTGTATTCTGTTTATCCTTATAATAATAATGAGGGTGACGCAAAAAATGGAACTGTCACACTGAAAGACAGATACCTCGCATATAAATATCAGAAAAAACGGTA
>DZCT01000413.1 GCA_022736535.1 Desulfatirhabdium butyrativorans
CGTTAAAAGAAGCCCAGCTCGGCTGTTTGGAAATACTGAATTTCAGCGTATCTCCGTCCGGATCCGAGGCATGAGGCTTGAAATAATATGCAGTGTCCTCCTGAACGGTAGTCGCCGGCGTTCCACTGATGTTTGGCGCATTATCCACGTTTTCCACTGTGATCGAAAAGGCGGGCAGGGATGCGGTCAGACCTACGCTGTCGGTCACGCTGATGACAATATCACTGTGTGTGCCGACATCTGCATTTCCCGGTGTTCCGGTAAGTTCACCTGTATCTGCGTTAAATGAAGCCCAGCTCGGCTGTTTGGAAATACTGAATTTCAGCGTATCGCCATCCGGATCCGAGGCTTGAGGCTTGAAATAATATGTTTCACCCTGATTGACCGTACTCGGGGGTGTTCCACTGATGTTTGGCGCATTATCCACGTTTTCCACTGTGATCGAAAAGGCGGGCAGGGATGCGGTCAGACCTACGCTGTCGGTCACGCTGATGACAATATCACTGTGTGTGCCGACATCTGCATTTCCCGGTGTTCCGGTAAGTTCACCTGTATCTGCGTTAAATGAAGCCCAGCTCGGCTGTTTGGAAATACTGAATTTCAGCGTATCGCCATCCGGATCCGAGGCTTGAGGCTTGAAATAATATGTTTCACCCTGATTGACCGTACTCGGCGGCGTTCCTAAAATTGTAGGCTTACTATCTTTCAGGGCGTCTGCCCTCCTGATAGTATAAGTTTCAAGCCCATTATTTCTCTGGTCAGTATAAATATGGCTTTCTGAGTATGCAGATGATGTGAAAACAGTCAGCATCAATACCGCCAATGCCAACATCTCCCCTGCCGATTTTGCCAATACCTTTCTTAATCTGTCCATTTAATCTTTGCCTCCCTTTCTGTAAGTCACATCATACATGGTTCCGAAGCTCTGAATTACATGAATTTCAAAATCAACCCTGATTTTTCAATTATTCCCACAAAAGAAAGAATCGGTCAATGGGGTAAACAGAGTATTTTTATTAATAATTTTTTATGAATAAATCTTTCAGATTCAAATGATTAAAATAAATCAATGGGGTAAAGAGAGTATTTAACAGGGCAAAAAGCCCTTTTTGCTTATGAATTAAAAAAAAGAGGATATACAGAATGTTATGTTGATTTGATTTTAACGGGTGAGAGGGACACATCGCCGACTTCGCTTTTCACAGTCTCGGAAACGGCAACAAAAGTTTTTCGCCACAAACAGACACAAATTAAAACAGGAATATATTTTTCTCTGAAATTGAAAGGATTAAGAAAAAAATAAACACAAATACGTTCGGCATTAAAATAAAATTCGTGACAGTTTATTTTAACTGTTAGTTATTTTTAAAAAATTCGTGTTCATCCCCGACAAAAAGATGTTTTTTCGGCACAAATAATACTACATGACTGCATTGATTCTGATGCTTTTATCTGCCGGTATGCCCGAATCCGCCGGCGCTGCGTTCAGTCTCATCTAAAACTTTCACGATCTCCAATTCTGCCTGACAGACCTGCTGAACCACCATCTGCGCAATCCGGTTTTTCCGTTGAACCGTAAACGGCGTTTTTCCGAGATTGATGAGCGCAACCTTTACCTCGCCCCTGTAATCCGCATCAATCGTGGCAGGCGAATTGATGAGCGTAATCTGATGATTCAGGGCAAGACCGCTCCGGGGGCGGATCTGAACCTCAAAGCCTTCGGGAATGGACAGCGCAAAGCCTGTGGGAATCAGGGAAACCGCTCCGGGTTCGATAACAGTGTCTTTTTCCACCGCAGCGTAAATATCCATTCCCGAAGCCCGGGGCGTCATGTAACAGGGCAGCGGAATGTCCGCATCTGTCTCGGGCCTCACATAAAGAAACTGAATGACGGGTGTGTGGGTCATTATGAAATCAGGAACACGAAAGTACGAAACTTATGAAAAAATAAGCAGTTGACCTTCTTGTTTGTTTCTTGTTCCCACGCTCTGCGTGGGAACGTCTGTCCGGAGTGCGTCATCTTATAAAAGCGGAGCGCAACGAATTTTAGCAATGGCAAAAAAGCTGAAATTTCAAAAATGCTAAAAATGCTAAAATTTCATTTTAGCACTCCGGAACACTCCGGAACGGGGACGCAAAGCGTCCGGGCTGCATTCCCACGCAGAGCGTGGGAACGAGAAATGCTAAAATTTCATTTTAGCACTCCGGAACACTCCGGAACGGGGACGCAAAGCGTCCGGGCTGCATTCCCACGCAGAGCGTGGGAACGAGAAAAAAAGATTCTTCACTCCGTTCAGAATGACAAATTCTTTCGTGCTTTTCATATTTTTCGTGCTTTTCGTGGTTTATTTTTTGCTGTTTAACTCTTTTTTTCTTCTTCGTCCAACAGCGCTTTGTGGCTCAGGCTGATTTTTCCGTCTTTGCGGATTTCCATGACCTTGACCCGGATGGTCTCGCCTTCTTTGATCACATCCGTGACTTTTTTGACCCGCTGTTTGGCAATCTCCGAAATATGCAACAGTCCGTCAGTTCCGGGCAGAATGGTGACAAACGCGCCGAAATCCGTGATTTTCACGACTTTGCCCTCGTAAATCTTTCCGACTTCCGCTTCTAAAACAATCTCGCTGATGCGTTTGAGCGCAGCCTCGCCTTCTATCTGAGATGCCGCAGAAATCTTCACCATGCCGGTATCTTCAATTTCAATACGGGTATTGGTTTCAGTCTGAATCGCACGGATCATCTTTCCGCCGGGGCCAATGACATCCCGAATCTTTTCCGGATTGATTTTCAGGCTGATCATCTTGGGCGCGTGCGGCGAAATCTCTTTGCGGGGTTCTGACAGTGTTTCCAGCATTTTACCGAGAATAAAAAGCCTGCCGGTCCGTGCCTGCTCCAAAGCTTTTTCCATGATCTCACGGGAAAGCTCATGAATCTTGATGTCCATTTGAAGCGCGGTGATGCCGTCTTTGGTGCCGGCAACTTTGAAATCCATGTCGCCGGTGTGATCCTCGTCTCCGAGTATATCCGAAAGAATCGCCACCTTATCTCCGTCTTTCATCAGACCCATGGCAATGCCTGCCACCGGTGTTTTGATGGGAATGCCCCCGTCCATGAGCGCAAGACTTGCCGCACAGACCGTTGCCATGGAAGACGAACCGTTGGATTCCATGACTTCCGAGACCACGCGGATGGTGTAGTCAAATTCCTCTTTTGTGGGCAGCACTTTTTCCACTGCCCGGGTGGACAATCCGCCGTGGCCGATGTCCCGCCGGCTCGGTCCCCCGATGCGCTTGACTTCTCCCACTGAAAAGGGCGGAAAATTGTAATGAAGCATAAAGGGTCTGAATTCTTCGCCGCTCAGGGTTTCCACCCGCTGCTCGTCTAAACTGGAGCCGATGGTCAGAATGCCGAAGACCTGCGTTTCTCCACGAGTAAAGAGCGCGCTGCCGTGAGGTCTGGGCAATACGCCGACTTCGGAGGTAATATGCCGTATCTCATCAAATTTCCTGCCGTCAATCCGACGCCCTTCTTTCAGAACCAAATCCCGGCAGCATTTCTTGTGAATGTCGTAAAATATCTCCTGTATTTCTGCCTTTTGCTCCGCATACTCTTCCCCGAGCTGTTCCAATACGGAATGTTTAATCTCAATGACCGCGTCCTTGCGTTTCACCTTTTCCGGGATCACGATGGCTTCCCGAATTTTTGCCGTGGCAAGCGTCTCAATCGTTTTTATCAATTCCTGATTCGGTTCCGCAGGCTGAAGCTGCCGTTTCTGCACGCCGGCAGCTTCTCTCAACTGTGTCTGCAAGGCGATGAGAGGCTGCATTTCCCGGTGTCCGAAAAATATCGCCTCCAGCATTTCCGCTTCACTGACAATGTTGCCCCCGCCTTCCACCATGACAACGCCGGTTTTTGAACCCGCAACAATGATGTTAATGTCGCATTTATCCCACTCGGCAATGGCAGGATTGATTTTCAACTGCCCGTCAATTCTGCCCACACGCACGCAGGCAATGGGACCGGCAAAAGGAATATCCGATATTTCCAAAGCCGCGGATGCGCCGGTCATGGCAAGGGTGTCCGGATCATTTTCCTGATCCATGGAAAGCACGGTGACAATCACCTGTGTTTCATAAAAAAAATCTTTGGGAAACAGGGGGCGGATGGGACGGTCAATCAGCCGGGCGGTCAATGTCTCTTTCTCGCTGGGTCTGCCCACTTCCCGCCTGAAATAATTTCCCGGAATCCGCCCTGCGGCATAAATTTTTTCCTGATATTCTACCGATAAAGGCAGAAAATCTGTTCCGGCTCTCAGTTCGTCGGACGCCACAACCGTCACGAGAATAACGGTTTCTCCGTATTGAACCACCACCGAACCGGAAGCCTGTTTTGCGATTTTCCCGGTCTGAATGCTCAGGGATTTGCCCCCGATATCTGCTTTTAATGAAATTTCCATTCTTTTCCTTAATGATACAGTGTTAAAGTTGAAAAGTTGAAAGT